>JBFFVR010000286.1:0-1473 GCA_041570685.1 Promineifilaceae bacterium (SeqCode) | reverse complement strand
GCGGCTGACTACAAGCTAGAAGGCTGGGCATGCAGTTGCGGACACACAGAGAAGGCCATACTGCGCGAGCGCCGATTCACCAAAGAGACTTACTATGGCGATAAAAAGACGGCCGGAACAGTAATCGATAATAGTGATTTGACGCCAGACGAAACTGTAGCTGCTAATCTAAATTTCATTGGCGGTAAAATGAATCATTAATTTCGGGTAAAATAACTGCAAATAAAGCCAATTATGGTATTCACTGGAGATACAGAGTAGAGAGCAATGCCTACGAATCTGCCGGCCGAATATTATGACGCGGAGGAGCGCTATAAGGCAGCCGAATCACCATCCGAAAGGATTAGATTGCTCGAAGAGCTGATTTCGACGGTTCCTAAACACAAAGGGACTGACAAGCTCAGGGCCGATCTGCGAAGACGCCTCTCAAAGCTCAAATCATCAGCCCACAAGTCAAAAGGGGCCAGCCGGCACGATTCAGCTTGGCAATTTGACAAGGAGGGAGCAGGGCAAGTTGTTATTATCGGCTTGGCTAACGTGGGTAAATCCGCCTTGCTCCAGGCACTAACGAACGCCAGCCCAGAGATTTCAGCCTTCCCGTTTACAACCAGGCTGCCCACGCCAGGAATGATGATGGTGGGGGATGTGCCGATCCAAATTATCGATACGCCCCCACTTGACCGGGAATATCTTGAACCTGAACTTTTCGACCTGATTCGTAGAGCCGACATATTGATAATCGTGCTTGATCTGCAGACCTATCCGATCGAACAGCTACAAAGGGCCATCGATATCTTGGCTGAACATCACATATCGCCAATAACCGGAACCCAAAATGTTGCCCAACAAACTACGATCACTCAGAAACAAACGCTTATTGTGGCCAATAAGTGTGATGACGATGAACTCCAAGAGCTATTCGAGATCTTTTGTGAGTTGATGGAGGAAGATTGGTCCTGTATCCCGATATCTGCGGTTTCTGGTCGCAATCTGCAAAGATTACAGCAAGAGGTATTTAGTCGACTTGGCATTATGAGAGTGTATGCTAAGCCCCCAGGAAAAGAAGCTGATCTCACCGCTCCCTTTGTGTTGCGAGACGGCAGTACAGTAGAAGAATTTGCCGGTAAAGTTCACAAGGATTTCGTGAAGAATCTTAAGATGGCCAGGGTATGGGGAAGTTCTTCTTTTGAGGGACAGATTGTCGGCCGGGATTATGTTCTTCGAGATGGCGATATTATCGAACTGAGGACATAGCTAACTTGGGAAATGAGACCAAGTTCTATTATGATAGCGGCCTGATTGAGGTTTAGCATTGAGGACAGTATAGATGACCGATTATCAGATCGATAGCCAGAATCAGATCAGACGAAAACCAGAACGCGGCGACTATGAATATGAAACCGTTTATGAAATTGTGGACGAGTCGTTAATTTGTCATGTTGGTTTCGTTCAAGATGGCAGGCCTTTCGTAAT
>JBFFVR010000285.1:0-1688 GCA_041570685.1 Promineifilaceae bacterium (SeqCode) | reverse complement strand
TGACCCCAGTAGCATTCACGACAGGTCGTAGGGTGGGTGCAATCAATTCCTTGAGCCAACTATCTGCATTAGCTATCAGATCAACTATCTCTATCTGTTGTTGCCTTCCTTCGGCGATCGCATAACTTGATAAATCGAGCGCTCGCCGTAATGCTTCTAGGGTTAATTCTCGGCCGAATCTTACAATGAGCTCCTCTCCACCAGAACTATTAAGCAGAGCATCAACGCTGGGCAATTGTCTAAGACGGAATGAAATGTCTGAACTAGATATTTGAGAATCAGGTTCCGTGTTCATCAAGCCTCATTCCCTGATATTTCTGCTGCCTTCGGCCTTAACTGTAACAAGACTTCTATCGTAACCAGGACACCTGCCACTAATAAAACGATACCAATACCCAAGGATCGATTCATTTGTAGCCAAACACAAAATGTTACCCAAATTCCAACCCACATCGCTTGGCGCAAAACAACCAGGAATCGCCGTGAACCTGAACGGCCGAACCGTTTATTTAGGTAATACGCAAGAGGTAGGGAAAGTCCTGTCACAGCTACTAATACCGAAGCCAGGAAGGCCACTATGAATTCTCTGTTAACTGCACCTAAAAGCTGTGCCGCTTCTGCTTGATCTTGAGCAATCGCGCGTATGAGATCTAGTCGAGTCACATCAATAGGCCATAAATTATTCATAATGTGATTGATGGCTGCGACTCCTAATAAAAGGAGGGCAACCCCAATCAATAAGTATGGCATCACAGCAAATCGGGCAGTCAACTTCTTCATGGCCTAATTATACCGAACGTGTATCAAGCGTAAAATCCGCGTGTAGTTTACGTAAAAATGCAATATGCCTATCGTTACCTTGTTTAATCCATTATATTATTTTACTAGTGGGCGGGTTATGGTAAGCACTGGCACGGGCGGAAACGTATTTTCTTCCACCTTTATCGGCAAAAGTCGGAATATGTAAATAATCTGGTACTGGGAAGCACTCACTCATCAATATTGTATTGTGAAGTAATGATAAATAATCACAAATTTGGAGGGAGAATTATGTCATTGATTCGTTTGCAGTTTAAGAAGCCAGCATCAGTAGATAAGGAAATAGTCAAAACCGCTGGCAGAATGAGACGTTTTTTGCCTGTCGCATTGCTGGCATTGGCTTTCCTGCTATTACCAGCAGGCTCAACGCTGCTTGGAGAAGCAAGCTCGTCAAGCACTGTTCCCCTGATCAATATCCTTAGTGTTGTTCGGGATGATTCTGTCACGATAAGGACGGCCAATTTCCCGGCAAATACCACGTTCACGGCCACGATGGGACCGATGGGCACCCGTGGAGTAAAGGGTACGGCTGTTGGCACAGTCAATTCGGGAACAGGAGGTAGCTTTGATGCTACTTTTTCGATTCCGGCCGGACTGAAGGGCTCCTACCAAATTTCAATTCGACTGCAGTCCTCTGGTCCTTTCCCATACTACAGTTACAACTGGTTCTATAACAATACGGCGGGCGCCACGGTTCCAACTACCGGGCCAGTGACGCCAGCAAAACCAGAGACTGCACCAACTCCCAGTTATTCTGGAAGCCCGACCTTCAAGATTACAGCAGTGAATCGTGATACATCGGCCTCTATCGAAACGAACAACTTCCCGCCAAACCAGACATTTACGGTAACCATGGGTCCAATGGGTAC
>JBFFVR010000284.1:0-1781 GCA_041570685.1 Promineifilaceae bacterium (SeqCode) | reverse complement strand
TTAATCACTATCGTTGTTTCTCGGGAAGAGATAAGCGGAAAGCGCGACAATCGTGGATTATTGGTGGTATTGTTGTTGTTATTATTTGCTGGCTACACGAAACAGTTAGCTTATGCAACTGTTGGGGCTGTTTTCACCTTTCTATTTCTGCGACAAACAAAAAGGGCAATTCTATGGGCCATCCCCTTTTTAGCCGTGACGCTTTTGATCTTCTTGATTATGAACTTAGCTACGGAAGGGCAATGGCTGACCAATACCATTACCGCCAATATCAATCCCTATATTCCGGCGCAGGGAATCGGACTTTTTCGCCAATGGTTCCAGCTGCATACAGTTTTAATCATTTCGGCCGGTGCTCTGGCTTTTTATCAGTTATACTTTGAAAGGTTATCAGCCTACGCCATCTGGTTTGTCTTTGCGGCCGTTAATGGTATTTCGGCCGGCAAATGGGGAGCAGGCGAATCGTATTTTGCCACGGCAATCGCAGCAAGTTGCATTCTAACTGGACTGATTTTTCACCGTGTACTTGCGTGGAGCGAATTAAAGGGGCGAATCTACAAGGCCATTGCACTCGTAACCATTGGGGTCATTCTGCTAGTTCAAGCAGAAAAAGTCTTTCACTTGCCTACTCACACGCCTGAGCTCAGAGCAATCGCTGGCATACTTGGAAAACCTGACAGTACTTATCTTGCACCGCAAACCAGTTGTTCAGAGCCCAGGGACGAAGTTAAGATACCATACGTCGATTCAGCCGGCGTTGGTCTCATTGGCCGGCCGCCAAACCAAGAAGATATCGAAGCAGGCAAAAGGATAGCAGCTATTGTAGAACAAGGTAACACGGCTGCATTTAGCGAAGAGGCAGGATTTAATTTCTATATCGGGCGAGATATCGTTACAAATCCAACCCAACTTTTGAATCTCTATAACAACAATCAAGTTGATCTGAGCGAAATGTTAGCTATGCTCGATGCGGGCGAGTTTGATTCGGTAATTTTCAGAGCACAGTTCTATCCACCTCCAATCTTGGAGTCGATTGGAAAACAATATGAGACAACCGAGCTAATCGAAATGAATGGTTTTGTTTACTGTATACTGACTCCGAGGGTCGGCGATACATGACCGAGGAAGTGTATATTGACGCGCAGTGTCCTGTCTGCAGTAGCTTTATTCGGCTTGGCATGGAAGATGCCGATCCGGCACTGAATTGTCTTGTTTGTGGGGGAACCTACGATCTAGCTGGCCATCTTTGCCCAAATTGTCTTAGATACCACGAAGAATCAGCTAGCAACTGTTCTAATTGTGGTTCGGTGCTCAGCCGAATCTGCTCAAATTGCCAATATACGAACTGGTCAGGAAGCGAGATATGCACTAATTGTGGTCAAAGGACAGATATTTTTGTTTCCCTAACATCTTCCGCTCAGCGATCAACCGTTAGTCGTCTGAGCAAACAAATGGAAGCGGCGAAGGACCTTAAACTTGAGGAAGAATCTTCCTCGAAAAAGCGAATGGCGGAGCTTATGGCAATTGAGGAAGCTCGCCAAGAAGAACTCCGACAACGATTAGAAAGGCAGAAAATACAAGAGAGACAGCTGCTCACGATTGTCATAGGATCTGTTCTCGTGTTTCTAATTATCCTCGTGGTAATTGCGTTGATTAGTACCTTCAATTAAAAAGTCGAGGCAATGACAAGCGAATCTACTCAGCAAAAGTACAGCATAAAATTGCCAACTTTCAGTGGTCCATTAGATCTGTTGCTTCACTTAATCGAAAGGGCTGAGCTC
>JBFFVR010000283.1:0-1783 GCA_041570685.1 Promineifilaceae bacterium (SeqCode) | reverse complement strand
CCCGGGCTAAGAGGATGGTCGTGCTGGTTGGCACTCGTAAGGCGATAGGTATCGCCATCAATAATAATCGCGTGTCCGAGCGGTATACGGCGCTTGATTGGCGGCTAAATCATTAGAATTCTCTAGAAACGACAAAGCGATTAATTCGATATATTTGGCGAGAAGAAACGATGTGGACCGATCAAACGGCGAAGACTTTTATCGATTACGGCCGTTACTTTGTACCTCACAGGGAAACCCAAATAGAGGTGATCTGTAACTTGATACCTCCTGGGAAAGAGCCATTCCTAATTCTGGAACTGGCCTGTGGCGAAGGACTGTTGGCTGGAGCACTTTTAGATAAGCACCGATCGGCAAATGTCATTGGTTTAGATGCCTCCCAATTGATGTTGCAGCAGGCTAAAAAACGACTTAACAAATTTGGCGAGCGTTTCGAGACCAAGACTTTTGATTTGTTTGATCATTCTTGGCGGCAAGATTTTAACTGTGTACAAGCTGTTGTATCTTCGCTGGCTATCCACCATCTCGACGAAAAACAAAAGTCCAGGCTGTTTAAGGATGTATTCAAGATGCTTGGAGGAGGTGGGGTTTTGATCATTGCCGATGTAATCCAACCAGCCAGCGAGACAGCTATTCGCCAAGCGGCCGATGCCTGGGATGCGGACGTTAAACGGCGGGCGGTTGACCTCGATGGAGACGAAGCTGCTTATGAGTATTTTCAGCGAGAAGGCTGGAATATGTTTCGGTATTCAGACCCGATTGACAAACCCTCTACCATTGTTGAACAGTTAAGATGGCTGGAAGAAGCCGGGTATGAGGAAGTTGATCTCTTTTGGATGACAGCCGGTCATGCGATTTTTGGCGGTTCTAAGCCAGAAAAGTAACAACCGGTTCAGGACAAATCGATTTAAACTATCGCTTAGTTAGCCCGGTCCGAATTACCTGCTAGGGCTTAAACGCCGCCTCGCTGCGAAGACGCTGCAAAAATTCAACCGACTTTAGATTCTTCTCCAAGACAAAGCCCAGGTAATAGTGCATGATCCCTTCTAATTCACGATGCAGGCTGCTCTGCAACTGCAAGACCCTTACCGTCTCCCAACTGCGCGTTTGAAGATATCGCAACACTTTCACAGCAGAGGCCGAGATAGACCGGGCGTTTCGGTCGGCTTGACGGCACTCAGGGGAGAGTACCCCGCCTAATTCAGCGCTGAAAAATTGATCCTGTTCTTCTATCTCATCGCGACAAGATACGCAGTGGAATAACTGGGGCTGGAATCCGGCAATGGACAAGATACGCAATTCATAGTAGCGAGCTGCCAGTCTTAAATCTGGAGCATCGGCGAACCACCCTAGGGCATTAGATAAAAGATCGTACTTCCGCGGCTCCCGATCGGCTTCAGCTGTGAGATTATCCAACATTTCGACGGCGTAAGATGCATAGGTAGTACGAACCAAGTCGCTACGTAACGCCTGATAAGGCTCTATCAATTCCGCCTGGGTGATAATGTCGAGATTTTTGCCCTTGGCGATCATAAAATTCGTGCGCATGAAGAGCTCAATATGCCCGGCTTTGCGCGTTTGTGGTTTCCGAGCACCCTTAGCTATCGCCTTAATTTTGCCGTGTTCACGACTATAAATTGTTAGGAGTCGATCAGCTTCACCGAAATCTCTTCTACGTAAGATGATGGCTTCGCTTCGATAAGTTCTTTCTCTTCCCATCTTACAAACAATTGTACCCTAATTACGTATCCTGACTCGCTTGCAACTGGTCTGTGAATTCGCT
>JBFFVR010000282.1:0-1804 GCA_041570685.1 Promineifilaceae bacterium (SeqCode) | reverse complement strand
GGCGGCCGACCAATATGAGGCAACCCATTTAGTGCTTGACGAAAATCATCCCTTGCCCCTTAACGATCTCTATTATGGTCTGTTAGAACATCCTCGCCTTATTTTAGAAAAGACGATTGGGCCAATCCAACTTTATCGGATTCTTGAAGCGACTCCTTAGAGGACTTGACAGATGATCGAAATTATCCGTTATTGGTAGAAAACGGCTGTATATTAACCTCAGCGGCGCCTTACTTGACGCTCAAAGTTACTAGGGCATTAGACTCATTGTCGATCAACTCGATGTCGAGTAAGGTCTTTTAATTATCATCTCTTGGTGAAGTTTCGCAATAGAAATGAGCAGTGCAATCGAGTTAGCGGCTTCGACTGAAAATCAGGATAGATTTCCTCAATATCTTTTTTTGCAAGCCTATGGGGCACATAAATATTGGCTTGTTGCCGGGCTAGCTTTCCTGGCAGTAATCCTATATGCCGGAGCCACGCTGCTGTCGGGTGAGCCAGGCTTTCCCTTAGATGATAGTTGGATTCACCAAACCTATGCTCGAAATTTGGCCCACACCGGCCGATGGACCTTTGGTTCAGGTGAAGCCAGTTCCGGCTCCACGGCCCCTCTGTGGACGGTATTGCTAGCGATAGGTTATCTGGTTCGTATTCCTTACATTCCTTGGGCTTTGATACTGGGTTGGCTTTGTTTAACGTGGATTGCCTGGCTTGGCATGCGAATGATACGTTTGCTATGGCCCAAACATCAGGATAAGGACTGGATTGTCGGTGCGACTCTCGCCCTATCCTGGCCACTTATTTGGGCGGCGGGAAGCGGCATGGAGACGCTGCTTTTTTCAGCTCTCGCTCTCCAATTATTGCTATTATATTGTCGACAGGCATTAGGGAATTATTGGCGGCCGTTTCTCTTAGGTATCTTAACCGGCTTGCTGATCCTGGTTCGCCCAGATGGCTTTGGAGTTTTATTCCTTTTAGCAGTAGGCTTGGTATTGGCGCCAGGAAAAGCCGTTGATCGTTTGACTCGGCTGGGGATTTTGCTGGTCGCTACTTTCGTCGTATTAGTTCCCTATTTTGCGCTTAATTGGATGGCCAGCGGTTTCATACTCCCAAACACATTTTATGCAAAACAGGCTGAGTATGCCGTATTATGGGAAAGCCCATTGCCCAGGCGATTTTTTCAATTGTTGTGGTCAGCGCTAGGTGGACCCACTGAAGGAGTCCGGGGTATTAGTGGTGCCAGACTTCTTCTATTGCCGGGCCTTGGTGCCAGCGTCTGGTTAGCTCTTCGTCACGATTGGCAGAAAAAGATGATTATTCAGACGATCCCTTTGCTGTGGGTTGTCGGTCACATATTTACTTATGCCTGGCGGCTACCAGTCACTTACCAGCATGGCCGCTATCTGTGGCCAGTTATTCCGATTCTCATCATTTACGGTTTAGTGGGATGGTTCTGGTTGGCCGGACGGGCCTCGAGCTGGTTTGAGAGCAAAGGAATGAATGACTTCATTTGGCGTACCTCGTCCAAGCTGATATTTGTTCTGATGCTGCTGATCTTTCTATTCCTGGGTTTACAGGCCTATGTTCGGGATATCAGCTTTGTGAACAATGAAATGGTTGATATTGCTCGCTGGATCAACCTTAATACGGAGGAAGATGCTTTGATAGCTACCCATGACATCGGCGCTATCGGGTATTTTGCCGAAAGACCTCTAATTGATTTAGCGGGTCTTATCTCTCCTGAAGTGATTCCTTTTTTGGATGATGAAGAAAAGATGGCCGATTATATTCGCATCAGTAATGC
>JBFFVR010000281.1:0-1959 GCA_041570685.1 Promineifilaceae bacterium (SeqCode) | reverse complement strand
TGAGCCCAATCCTGGGCTTCTGTGCCGCCAGCCCCAGCATGAATCGCTAAAATCGCTGATTCCTCGTCATATTGACCAGAAAAAAGCGTCTGAAATTCCAACTCATCCAGCAGGTTAGTCAACGAATCAACTTCACGACCTAGGTCACCTTGAAGTTCGCGATCCCCTAATTCGGCTAGTTCCCTTGCGTCTTCCAACTGGCTGCTCAATTCTTCCCAGGTAGAAACCTCACCACGCAACCGATTCAGGTCCTTCATTATTCCCTGAGCTTTTGGGGTATCATCCCAAAAACCAGGTTGCATCGTCAGTTTTTCTAATTCAGCAAGCTTTTCGGATTTTGTGGCTAGGTCAAAGACGCCCCCGCAAATTATCCACCTTTCTTTGCATCAGATCTAATCTAGTAACTAATTCTTCCATACTTTATTCCCTCTTGCTCGTTCCTTTGTCACAACCAATCCCTCCACTCGCTAGTCGTTTTCTGTGAAGGGATATTGCCTTAACCCTCAAATAGACTATCAACAAAGATCTTTCTGTCGAAAGGAGCCAGATCGTCGATACCTTCTCCAGTTCCAATAAAGCGAACGGGCAATCCTAACTCTTGATATATCGCAAAGACCATTCCACCTTTGGCTGTACTATCAAGTTTAGTCAATATGACTCCACTCAC
This sequence comes from Promineifilaceae bacterium (SeqCode), assembly GCA_041570685.1. GTDB lineage: Bacteria > Chloroflexota > Anaerolineae > Promineifilales > Promineifilaceae > UBA11865. The sequence continues at coordinate 1,292 of JBFFVR010000281.1, read as the reverse complement.
ATGGACGGATTCCTTAAACTTTGCTGCCTGCGTTAACGCATTTTGCCCTGTGGGGGCATCCAACACTAACAGTACTTCATGGGGTGCCTGGTGTACACTCTTCTGACAAACGTTATAAGTTTTTTCTAGTTCCTGCATCAAGTTGTACTTTGTATGTAATCGACCGGCGGTGTCAATGAAGAGTAAATCACGACCCCTTGCCCGGCTGGCGCGAATACCGTCATAGGCAACGGAGGCAGGATCTCCACCAGGCTGGCCGGCAACAATCGGAACATCAGCTCGCTCGCTCCAAATACTTAACTGGTCGATTGCCGCTGCCCGAAAAGTGTCTCCTGCGGCCAACATTACTTTTTTACCTCGGCTCTTATAGTAATGGGCAAGTTTGCCAATGGTGGTTGTTTTTCCCGAACCGTTAACGCCTACAACCATCACAACGGCTAATTGCCGTTTCTCTTCCAATTCAAAAACTGGATCTTCAGCCAAGATGCCTAGCATTTCATCCTTCATGGCTTGGATCAATTCATCTGTGGTTCGAACCCCTTCCCGTTCAACACGATTACGCATCCTATCAAGGAGGGTCATCGTCGTCTCAATGCCCATATCGGCTTGGATTAATAATGCTTCCAGGTCATCCCAAGTATCGTCGTCGATTTCTCCGGCGCCTAGAACATTTACGATCTGACCAAATACGTTTCGCCTGGTCCTAGATAATGATTTACTTATTCCCTTAAACAAAAGTTCTTCTCCAACTTATTGAACAGATACAGCTGTATTTTCCTGGTTCGATTCATGAAGGCAATCGCAAATTATAGCATGATCAGAATTGTAAATCGAACAGAATCTACTTCTATCTCCAGCCCAAGAATTTCCCGGCACCGTTTAATTTCTGAACTATACGAACTCTGAATATGATCTGGTTTCTCGACGATCCCTTATTGTTCTATAATCGTTCGACCAAATTATCGAGATAGAGCCTAATTATGTGCAATAGAACCAGTGAATTACAGGACATATACAATTATCCTCTTGTCTACCCACTGATCAGCGGATCGAATGAAGAATAGCTATGAATCGTAAGCATATAGCGATACCTCCCTGGATTCTGTTAGTAGCTATTTTACTTCTAGGATTTTCTCTGCGAATATGGAATCTTGATGCCCGACCGTTGTGGTGGGATGAGGGCTTGACCTTGACATTTTCAAGACTGCCTCCACGTGAGAACGCCCGGTTTGCGGTAAGAACGGCTGAACCTAATCCTCCCGTATATCGCTGGGCAGTTGGCGGCTTGACAT
>JBFFVR010000280.1:0-1974 GCA_041570685.1 Promineifilaceae bacterium (SeqCode) | reverse complement strand
TCGGTTTAGTTCGAGGCATATTATTGTCGGCAACGGTTGCAGAACGCTTACTGAATTCAAGTTTACCCCAACTGCCTTGTTTAGTGAAGGAATTATGAGCAGCATCATGTGATAATCTGCATGAGATTGTGGTCGCCAAATTCTTTTTCTGGTTGTCGCTTGTTGCAAATACCTCTGGTAGAATCCAGACGCTATGACTTTTTTAGGTTGCGACGTTTCGAAGGAGAAGAAGACCTGAGGTAGGAAATACCAATGAGTTCAATAGAGATCTTGCCGGTAACTGAGGTGTCTGATGCCAAACAGCTTGAGGATGTGCAAAGACAAACCTGGCATATGGATGAACATGAGATACTGCCAGGACGTTTTCTGCACGCTTTGCAGCACAATGGCGCCTGCTTGCTCGCTGCTTATGATGGACAGAAGATCGCCGGTTTTGTATTTGGACTTTTAGGGACTGTTCAAGATCTTGACGATCGGATCGATCAGGTAGCAGCCGCCAGGCTGCAAATGTATTCGGCTATCATGGGCGTTTTACCAGAATACCAAAGCCGAGGAATTGGTTATCGACTAAAACTTGCGCAGCGTGAATTTGCCTTAAGGATTGGCGTCAGAATGATAACCTGGACATATGATCCTCTCGAGAGTCGGAATGCTTATCTCAACATTGGTAAGCTGGGTGTTGTTTGTCATCAATACTTCCGCAATTACCATGGCGAGTTAGCAGGACTCAACCAAGGATTGCCAACAGATCGTTTCTACGTTGAGTGGTGGGTGACTAGCAATCGGGTTAAGGGAAAGCTAGGCTCCAAGAGAGCTCTATTAACAATCGATGCTTATCGTTCAGGAGGCATAGCGTTGATAAACGAAGCCAAACCTCTTGGCAGTGGTTTCATGGCTCCCCCTGACAATTTTGTAGTCAGCGACAATCGAATTTTATTAGTAGAATTTCCCAGCCAAATTCAAGAGATTAAGAATCAGGATATGAAGTTAGCCGCCGCCTGGCGAGAACACACCCGAGATTTGTTCGAGCATTATTTCGAGCACAATTACTTGATCACAGATATGGTGCGTGAATCCCAACCTGGTAAACCAAGCCGGAGTTATTACGTGCTCACCTTTGGAAATGGCTGACTTGATATCCGGATTTGAACTTTTGGCCCAATGTTATCAGCGTACATATTGTTGGGGAATGAAACATGAAAATTGAACGAATTGATTTGTATCATGTTAGCCAACAGCTAGCTAGTCCCTTTGAAACCAGCTTTGGACGACAAATAGAAAGACAATGCCTTCTTTTGACTATGCATTGGGAGGGATTGACCGGTTGGGGGGAGTGTACAGCCACCAGGTCGCCTGGTTATAGTTATGAAACGGTACAGACAGCCTGGCATATACTGAGTGATTTTCTGATTCCGGCCGTTTTAAATCAGGAATTTGAAGAGCCAGAAGAGTTAATTAAACGGCTAACATTCGTAAGGGGCCATCCTTTGGCGAAGGCAGCTATCGATCAAGCAGCTTGGGACATTACATCGCAACGGGACGGACTTTCGTTTGCGCAAAAGTTGAATCAGCCCTACGCTGAAGCACCCCGTTCAAAGGTCAAAGTAGGCGTTAGCATCGGCATCCAAGAATCCATCGAAGAAACGGTAAAGGTGATTCAACAGCATCTGGACCTAGGATATAAACGAATCAAGCTCAAGATTCGCCCAGGACATGATGTTGAGGTCGCTAGGGTGGTTACCACAAATTTCCCAAATATTCCAATCATGTTGGATGCCAATTCAGCCTATCGACTCGAAGATGCAGCGATCTTTCAACAAATGGATGATTTCAATTTATTAATGATCGAACAGCCGCTTGGCTACGAGGATATATATGACCATAGCCAACTAAGAAAGCTTATTAATACGCCACTCTGTCTTGACGAGAGTATTCACTCAGCAGATCATGCCCGATATGCTTTAGCCATCGGTG
>JBFFVR010000279.1:0-2024 GCA_041570685.1 Promineifilaceae bacterium (SeqCode) | reverse complement strand
GGACATTTCTTCTATACCCCATCGCGAAAAGGAATGGGAGAAACCCATCGTTCAGAATTAAAAAACATCATCCAAAATTGGTCGAACTTCTCAAAAGAAGATATTTTAGTGTGGCTAGACAAGTTCTACCAACTCAATACTTATGAGATATCCATTCCTGTCCTCAAAGATCCAGAGGCTGCACCGGAAGGTAACACAGGCCTCATTATAAGCACGTTGTTTGAATATGATCTCATCAAGAAAATCGAAGAAGATGGCTGGTATCAAGAGTTTAAGCAGGAGGTCGAAAAGAGAATGATTGATGTCTTAACAAACGCAATCTATCCGATGCTAAAGGAAAAAATCCTTTTCTCATTCTCTGCTACCCCTATCACCATAGAGAATACTGTTGCAAGCTCAGAAGGAGCCATCGTTGGATGGTCTTTCGAAGAGACCATACCCGTAACATCAAGCATGATAAAAATCAATGACTCGATCTTGACCGCCTTTCCAAATATCAAAAAGGCGGGACAATGGTCTTACAGCCCTTCTGGTGTGCCAACAGCTATTCTGACAGGGAAACTCGCGGCAGATGCTATCAAGCTTCAATGACCAATTCCAAGGAACATATAAGGGCATAATGAGAAATAAAACTCTTGAATTGCTGGATGAATTCCGACTCGTTCTGGGTACTGGGAGCCTATTTGACGCCATCATCCCACCGGTAATTTTTCTGCTGATAAATGGTCTGCTCGGTTTTCAAGCTGCTATGTGGACATCGCTTGGGCTGGCAGTGTTGATCGCGATCCTTCGATTGAGCCGTAAGCAATCTCTGTTGTATTCGCTGGCCGGAATTGGCAGCGTGGGATTAGCGATCGTCATCGTCTGGCTCTTAGGGCGGGCTGAAGGATATTTCCTGCCAAATCTGGTCAGCGGGGGCATGACTTTAGCCCTGGCGCTCGTCAGCCTGCTGATCCGTCGTCCCTTTGTCGCCTGGACAAGTTTCATTGCAAGGCGCTGGCCGTTGGACTGGTACTGGCACCCCCGCGTGCGTCCGGCTTACAGTGAAGTCACCATCGCATGGACAGTATTCTTCGCCGTACGACTGCTCTGGCAACTCTCACTTTTTCAAGCCCAGGCCGCAAACCAGCTGGCTTTAGTAAACGCACTTTCAGGCTGGCCAGCACTAATCATCCTGCTGATATTCAGTTATCTATATGGCACCTGGCGGCTGGGCAATCTCAATGGTCCCAGCGTCGAAGAATTCAAAAATCAAACCCTGCCACCCTGGCAGGGACAAAAACGAGGTTTCTAATGGGAAAACGTGTTCAAATTGATCAACCAGCACCCGATTTCACCCTAACGAATGCCAATGGGCAACAAGTCAGTCTTTCCGACTTCAAATATAAACAGAACGTTTTACTGGTTTTCAACCGGGGCTTTGTCTGACCATTCTGCCAACGGCACATGGCGCAGTTGCGCCAAGACTATTCAAAATTTCAGGATCTTGAAACCGAGGTTATTGCGGTAGGGCCCGAGAATGCTGATTCGTTCAAACTTTATTGGAAATCCCACAAACTCCCCTTCATCGGTTTGCCCGATCCCACCCACAGCGTTCTGAAACGCTACGGTCAAGAAGTCAACTTGTTCAAACTAGGGCGCATGCCTGCCCAGGTAATTATCGACAAACAGGGAATCGCTCGCTATGTTCATTACGGACACTCAATGAGCGATATTCCAAAAAATGAGGAGCTTTTAGAAATTCTAGAAACTCTCACAAACGAAAAGGTACTACAGTAGAGATAAATGAAAAACAAACCTCTTGCATCTATCTTCTTGATCGTGTTTATCGACATGCTCGGCTTTGGGCTGATCCTGCCGTTGTTGCCCTATTATGCTGAAGAATTTGGCGCCAGTGATACAGTCGTTGGACTACTGGTAGCCTCCTACGCTGCCGCGCAGTTGATTGGCGCGCCCATCTTGGGACGCTTTTCCGACCGCTTCGGACGCCGCCCAATCTTGCTCATGTCCCTGGTTGGGACTCT
>JBFFVR010000278.1:0-2027 GCA_041570685.1 Promineifilaceae bacterium (SeqCode) | reverse complement strand
GCGGTTGTCCTCCGGATGTTGGATAAAAAATCGTTTTGTTCAATATGACAGCGGGTAAATCATTAATGAAGAAGTTCTCTATTATCGTGCTTTTGAACTCCTTCTTATATGGATCGCCATAATACAGGCGTTTTGTCATAGATGCCTTCGCGTGGATTTGCTTCCCGATTTCAGAATGGAGACAAAGCAGCCAATACAGAATTGTTTAGGTCAAGATTCGATAAGCCGATGCCAATACCCTAGGAGAATTTCGCGATTAGTATAACACAGAGTCAGGATGGCTTCTAATAACCGACCCCAGTTTATAAGAGGTCGGAATCTAGTAACTCCGCATGATGAGGCTTGTCAACATCCATTGCAATTTCCGCATAGGGAAAGACGATAACTCGGACAGGAGCGTTAATATAATTGGTTGCCACAACTTCTATATCCTTGACCGTAAGTCGTCTTAGAAAAAATTTTAAAAGGGTCTTAGGCCCAACGATCTTCGCTATTTTCCAGGCTTGCTTTCGCCCCATTGCCAAATCGTCAAGGAGCTGACGGTTGGATTGCGCGAGGTGCGGATTGGCGATGAACATATCCCCTCCAGCGACTTCCATATCCTGCAGCTTAATAAATGTTCTTTGCGAATCAGGGAAGCGATTCTCCATATCTTGGCGTGTTACAAGGCTGTAATAGACCTCGAATTCAAACGGCAAGCATCTCTTGATAAATTCGTCAACAATTGGGGTGGTTATCGCTGGTATATCCGACGAACACAGCAATATATGGTCAGAACCATTTTGATTTTCATCCAGCCACTTTAACCCTGCGAAGCCATTAGCCATCAACCCTCCCTGATCAGGTAAGAAAACCAAGTCTGCAGAATGTGAGAGCCCTTCGTAATTATTCAGGCCGACAATGACTATTGTTTCGATGTGCTGTGAGCCTCTTAGGGCGTTTAAGACGTGGTCTATCAAAGTTCGACCCCCTACTCGCAGTAGTGCCTTTGGTGCGCCTTGAGTAAGAGGATAGAGAGGGTTATTTTCGGCCGGTCGGCCGCCAGCTACCAACACACAATGCACGGCTTAGTTTACAGCCTCATTTTCAAACGCATTCAAGAAGATCAGCGACACAATTGGAACGTAGGTCTTATGTTCCATCACTTGTGTAACCGCACTCAGGACGTCTACTCTTCCATAACCGTAAGTATTGTTCGGTGCAGTTCCTCCCAAAATGTTACCACAATTTTGGATAGCAAATTTTGGCACAGCTGACTGTGTTAATATCGCTTCAACATGGTCGGGGTCACCGATTAAAGCGGGTTGAGATGCCATCAGCAATGCGGCCGCTCCAGCAACGTGGGGACCAGCCATGCTGGTACCACTCAGTGTTGTATAGTTATCATTAGGCCAGCTAGAATAAACCAGATCACCTGGTGCCGAAATATCTGGTTTTAATCTCTGGCTATTGTCAACTAAGACCGGGCCTCTGCTACTACTTCCCCAAATGTTGTCTTGTGCTGTCGTAGCACCAACGGTAAACGAAGCATCATAGATCGCCGCAGGCGTATTGACGGTACTACAAGCAGAACCTGAATTTCCAGCGGAATGGACCGTTAATATTCCGGCTGCCCTGACATTTTCAACCGCCTGTCGCAATATGTCCGGTTCAGTACAACCTTCGCTGATAGGACACGACCAAGAATTATTGATGATATCAGGCGCTGCGCCAGGGTTTGGATTTTGGCCGTTTAAATCAGTCGGGGCAATGAACCACTGGTAACATTCGATATAAGTGGCGGGAGTTCCCTGTCCAATATCATTCATATTACGACATCCGATCCACGCCGCTCCCGGAGCGGCGCCGATGATCAATCCTTGTCCATCAACGCCAACCATGCTGCCCATTGTGTGTGTTCCATGTCCATGCCCATCGCAAGGAACATTGGAGTTTGCGCCGCAAAGCGGATTACCATCATGTATTGCATCATGCCAATTGTAGTTATGGTTTACCGAGCTACCATCCCAGCCTCGATATGAATTTAT
>JBFFVR010000277.1:0-2047 GCA_041570685.1 Promineifilaceae bacterium (SeqCode) | reverse complement strand
GCCGTGCTTCTCTCTCCGCTGGCGTCTCTTCATCAATGTCTCGCATTTCCGCGATCTCCGGTAGTCGGAACAGAGCGTTGTCATCAATCGATAACTTTCCATCCACAGCCAAAAGAGAAGCTCCCCCTGTGATAACAAGCGGGTTAATCTCAGCAAGGGAGGCATCAACAGCTTTAAAAGCCTGATATAAGGAGTTAGCGATTAAATGGAAATCTCGCCATAAGGCAGGAGGCAGATCCATTCCAGAAGCGATATATGTCGATTGATATGAGCGTAGACCAATCATGGGATCTATATGAACTCGGAATATTTTTTCGGGGGTTTCGGCCGCAACTTGTTCAATGTCCATGCCGCCGGCGGCTGAAGCCATCATCATCGGCATCCGTTTGGCTCTATCAATCAAAACTGCCAGATAAACCTCATCCCTAATATCGGCTGCTTCATCAAGCAGCACTTTTCTGACCTTATATCCTTTGATAGACATACCGAGAATTTGACCGGCAACCTCTTCGGCTTCGTCGGGATCCGACGCCAGTTTTACACCACCAGCCTTGCCTCTTCCACCGGTGAGCACTTGACTCTTAACAACGACTCTTCCTCCAAGTTCACGGGCAATCTCCCTAGCCTGGTCTGGAGTTGATGCCACCTTGCCAGCTGGTATAGGAACGCCATAGTGGGCGAATAAGCGTTTCGCCTGGTATTCATGCAAATTCACAGATATCTCCTTTCCGATATTCGAAAGCTTAGTTTAAGACTTGGCCGGCCCACAAGGCCTAATAAACGTCTGATATTGTTGGATACTTCTAATAAGGCAATATTGATTTCCCGGCTATGTCGACTGTCTATAATGAAACATCGTAAATTGCTCGCCGTCAAGCGTGAGGTAGTTGCCGAGCAAATTAGCCGTCAAACATGAATGAACTGGCAAAACTCCTAGCAGATCACCTTCTTTAACGCTTTTAAACAGTTCAGGTTCTGACTGAATGATGCCATGTTCTTGCGATACCGCTGATAAGTAGCTTTTCCGGTAACTGGCTGACCAACCAGAATCCGCCAAATTACAGATTCGACCATAGATATTGATCCCATCACTTGCCTTTAAGAATTCTTTGGAGAGATGGACTGCACCACCATAAATTATAATTTGCTGGCGGGACTCATGTTTTGCGATCACTGGACAGGCAACTGCAACCGCTATATCGTCTTCTTTGCAAGAACCAAGATCCATCTGTACCAGATCATAGAATACAAAGTTGCCCGGCCGAATTTCCTGAATATTGTCAAATCTATCAACAATGCTACATCCTGGTGTGTCGCCGACCGATATCGCCGTGGGAATATTCTCCCTTTTCAATTGAGATTGCACGTATTTCAGCCTATCAATTGTCTGATAAAAAATACGTTCAATTTCTTCTATAGAATTTGCGTGATACGTATGGCCTGCATGGGTAAGGATACCATCTAACCTCAGCATGCTGATTGAGCCAATGGCTTTGGCAATCTTAATTATCGACTGAGTATCCTGCCAATGAATGCCGGTACGATGATAGCCTGCGTCAATCTTAATCCAAACATTTAGACGAGATGTCATATTTTGCCGTAAATAATCCAGAGAAGCGTTAGATTCGATTACGAGGTTTAATCTGACACGCCTTGCCAGATGATTAATTAGTTCTGTTTGACGAATATTGACCGGGATAGCAACCGTGATGTCATCCCACCCATCGTCTGAAAAATACTTGGCCATATCTAGTGAAGACACGGCGATTTTTCTCACGCCATAGTCTTTAAACCTTCTCCCGACGGCTATAGATTGGTGGGTTTTAAAATGCGGTCGAAAATGGATATCACTTGCTTCGGCTTTAGCTGCCATTTTAGCAATGTTCTTTTGGACTTGCCGCATATTTAGTAATAAAGTCGGTTTTGAAATTGATCTGGTTAGCTCCATTATTCCCTATTCAAGTCGACAGCAAATTATTCAATCAAGTCCAACGACAGGTCGAGGTTCATAAATTTCTTCAAGATAAGCCAACTCGTCTTCATCAAG
>JBFFVR010000276.1:0-2056 GCA_041570685.1 Promineifilaceae bacterium (SeqCode) | reverse complement strand
GGAGCATTTGTGTTCTTGGCCGACCTTAGCCGGGCTTTGGAACGACCTCATCAACTCGATTTTATGGGCGTGTCTAGCTATGGGGCTGGAACTGAATCAAGTGGCGCCGTACGCATTGTTCTTGACCTAAAAGAAGACATATCCCAGCGTCATGTCCTGATTGTGGAAGACATTATTGATAGCGGACGGACACTGACTTACTTACGTCGCAATCTATTGGCCCGTTCTCCAGCCTCTCTGCGTATAGTCTCCCTTCTAGACAAGCCTGAAAGACGCGAGGTTGATGTGCCTGTCGACTACACAGGGTTTCATATACCCAATGAGTTTGTTGTGGGCTATGGTTTGGATTTTGCCGAGATATATAGAAATCTGCCATATATAGCGATTCTTAAACCCGAGCTATTCGCGCATCTCTTTGAAGATTAGCGTCGGATTTATTTCTAGTTGAGAAAGACTTGGCTGTAATATTTGCATTTTTGAAGATTTGAGATTTCTGGCGAGAATCGAGATATTCAAATCCGAGGAACCAATCAATATTCCAGTATCATGGGCAGCTTATCCTTAACAGATCCTCCCGATAAACAATCAAAAAAATTGATCCAATCATTGCTTTCTATTCTTGGCAAGCATGAGAGCTTGCCGAATCTTCTCAATCAGTTGCGGATGATTTTCGGCGCTGACCGCCATCGAGTATATCTGGTAGGAGGCGCAGTCCGCGATATCGCCTGTGGTCGCCCAGTTAAGGATCTTGACTTTGTTGTTCGCGATGGGGCGATTGCTCTGGCATTCCAGGTAGCGGACCGCCTAGGTGTTCCCGCTTATCCATTGGACAGTGAACGGGATTCTGGCCGCATTGTATTAGAAGGAAAAGGTAACTATTTAGATATCACTAGCTATCGAGGTCAAACTCTTGAGGAAGATTTGCGAGATCGTGATTTCACGATAAATGCAATGGCTATACCGATCATCGCAAATAGTCTAGATGCCTTGATAGATCCATGTGGCGGTTCTCTGGATATAAATAATCGTCTCATTAAACAGACCCATGAATCTGCAATATCTTCCGATCCTGTGCGTGCAATGCGAGCCGTGCGTCTTGCTCTGGATTTAGATTTCTCTATCTCCAAAGATACAGAGTTCGCGATTACGGCCGCTCTTCCTAAACTGAATAAATCGTCAATTGAACGATATCGGGATGAATTGCTAAAGATTCTTGAATTGCCGCAGCCGGACGAGGCCTTGCGGCTTGTCAAGCGGACTGGCTTGCTGGCTGAGTTACTACCTGAAATTGACTGCCTCAAGGGTATTGAACAGGGAAGTCCTCACCATGAAGATGTTCTAAGCCATACCCAATCGGCATTGCACAATCTGGTCGTCATTGAAAAAATCCTTGCCGGAGATTCTAAGTTCTCTGACCCCCGCCTGATAAATGCCTCAGATATCTTGTCAGGCAATTCTTCTCAGCTTGATGTTCATTTCTCCCGGCCAGTCCTTGGTGGTATTAATGGTCGATTGTTACTGCGTTTAAGTACTCTGTTCCATGATGCCGGGAAAGCTGAAACCCGCGTTATTGATTCCAATGGTCGTGTTCGATTCATAGGTCATGAGCAAGTCGGATCCAAATTGACAGTCAAGGCATTGCAACGGCTTAAGATGAGTAATGAAGCTTCAAATTACGCTTCTTCAATTGTGGCAGGACACATGCGCCCTTTACTTTTGGCGAGAGAACCGAAATTGACCAAACGAGCAATCTATCGCTACTTTCGAGATTTAGGTAGGGCTGGCCTCGATTGTTGCATACTGGCTTTGGCCGACCATTTGGCAATAAACGATGTTTCGACTGCAGATAAGCACTGGAGCCAACTATTAGGTGTCGTGAGCGAGCTAATAGATTACTATTATTTTCGTTATGAGGATTCAATCACTGCCACACCATTATTGTCCGGCAAGAACTTAATCAGTTTGCTTGAAATTGAACCAGGGCCTTATATCGGTGAATTACTGAGGATGTTGGCAGAGGCTCAAGCAATTGGGGAGATAAAAACACAGGATGATG
>JBFFVR010000275.1:0-2068 GCA_041570685.1 Promineifilaceae bacterium (SeqCode) | reverse complement strand
GGCCACTCGTTCTCAAAAGTCGAATATGTAGAACGATATCGTCGTGAATTCGATGATATGGGGGCTCTCGATATATTAATAAGCTGACTCAGGAAAAAGAGTAATATGTGGCCTAATGATTGCCAATAGACGCATTGACCACGATTACCTGAATTAAGGAGAAATTTGAAAATGGACTATGATGTAAAAGACCTGGACCTAGCCCAGGGAGGACGCCACAGAATTGAATGGGCAGAGCAAGAAATGCCCGTATTGAGAAGTATTCGGGAGCGTTTTGCTAGCGAAAGGCCTTTAAGTGGAACCCGGATCAGCGCTTGTCTGCATGTTACTACGGAAACAGCAAATTTAGCCCATACCCTTCAAATCGGGGGAGCTGACGTTGTATTGTGTGCCAGTAACCCTCTTAGCACGCAGGACGATGTCGCAGCAAGCCTGGTCAACCATTATGAGATACCTGTATATGCAATTAAGGGTGAAGACAACGAAACGTACTACGAACACATTAGCGCAGCCTTGAATCATAAACCACATATAACTATGGATGACGGCGCGGATTTGGTTAGTACAATTCACAAGGGCCGGAAAGGCCTTCTAAATGATCTTTATGGGGGTACGGAAGAAACAACAACCGGTGTGATTCGCTTGAGGGCTATGGCTCAACAAGGGGAGCTTCAATTTCCGGTAATCGCCGTAAATGATGCTTTGACCAAGCACATGTTTGACAACCGATATGGCACAGGCCAATCGACGCTCGATGGTGTAATTAGAGCGACCAACATTTTAATCGCTGGCAAGACTATCGTAGTAGCTGGTTATGGCTGGTGCAGCCGGGGAATCGCCATGCGTGCGAGTGGACTGGGTGGAAATGTAATAGTCACAGAGATAGATCCGCTAAAGGCGCTAGAAGCCGTAATGGATGGTTTTCGCGTGATGCCAATGCAGCAAGCCGCTCCAATTGGAGATATTTTCATTTCTGCCACCGGAGATATTAATGTAATCGACGTTCCCCACATGGAGGCCATGAAGGATGGTGCATTAATCGCAAATTCTGGTCATTTTAATGTCGAAATCAATATACCAGGACTGGCGGAAGTAGCTGTTAAACCCCCTCGAAGAGTGCGAGAATTTGTCGAACAATACAGACTGCCTAATGGAAATCGCATCAATTTGTTAGGTGAGGGGAGGTTAATCAATTTAGCGGCGGCAGAGGGCCACCCTGCTTCAGTGATGGATATGAGCTTCGCAAATCAAGCGCTAAGCGCCGTATTTATGACTCAAAATGCGGGCGAGCTCGACAACAAAGTTTACTCTGTCCCTGCTGAAGTGGATCAACAGATTGCCCGCATAAAGCTAGAGGAAATGGGAATAGATATCGATACATTGACGGCCGAGCAGGAGAAATACTTATCCTCTTGGGAAGAAGGAACTTAATTCGAATATAGGCGAATCACCTTTGTTATTATTAGGCCAGTGACTGATAGCCGTCACTGGCCTTTTTAGTGATTATGAACTTGCCACGTGACTTTGACACTCTCTCAACCGTTGGTTGGGTGAGAGTTGCTCGATTATTTTCTAATATCATCAGCCCCCCAGTTATCTTTGCTACCCTTGGCTTGGCACTCTCTTTAAAAGAGTTGCCATCAATTGAAGGGCTACTCTGGGCTGCGATTTTTGGTTTCTGGGTATCGCTGGCGCCGATAATTTTTGTGGTCTATCTCCTCAGAACAGGCCGGATAAGCGATTTACATATGAACACCCGAAGAGAGAGGCGCTGGCCCTATATCGTCAGCTTTTTTGGCGCATTAATCGCCCTTGCCATCATCATCATTTTAAAAGGACCTGGGCTGTTGTTTTGTCTGGCTATTACCAGCGTTATTGCCCTGGGCTTGCTGGCTCTTATCACAAACTTCTGGATGATCAGCATTCATGCCACCAGTATGGCGGCTGCGGTATTGATATCTGGCTTGGTATTTGGATTACTCGTAGCCCTATTATTAGTGCCCCTGCTAATTCTGGTCGTATGGGTCCGTCTCTATCTGAGACGACATACCGTTGCTCAAGTTTTTGC
>JBFFVR010000274.1:0-2079 GCA_041570685.1 Promineifilaceae bacterium (SeqCode) | reverse complement strand
GTAATAGTGATGGCTATTTGTATGCTTCCTGGGTAGAGCCGGCCGATGAAGGATTCAAGGTTTATCTTGCCGGTACGACGCCAGAGATGGTGGAAGCTTTCAACCCTATTACGATTAATGATGCAACCCGAGTAACTGGGGAAGCTACATTCGGCATCTTGGCAGGTGTTGTATTATCGCCACTTGCAGCCTTACTATGGATGATCATTCCTCTTGGGGTCCTGCTATTTACCGGGATATTCCGAAAAGGTAATGATAGTTTGTCAAATCCGGCAACCATCATTAGCATCATTATCTCGATAGTAATTTATGAAGTGATTAAATTAGGCAGCTTGCCCTTTATGAGGACCTACGTTCCCTTCTCAGCCTGGATCCCCCTACCAGACTGGTTGCAATCCCCCTTACAGTTTGCCGTGCCTATCGTGACTACCATAGTAGCGCTATGGTTTGCCTGGTTCCTGACTTACAGGCGTGGGAATGAGTCGCCATTTTACCTGGTCGCCTTGTTCATCGCGGCCGATGCCGTGATGACCATGGCCGTGTATGGCATCGTCGTGCTTGGAGCAATCTAGGATTTTCTACTCCATAATCGTAACAGCATACCCTTCAAGATTTTTTTACATTCGATTTAGGTTACAGACAATCCGAAGCATTCTGAGCCGATCGGGTTCTCCATACGTTGTCTTGGCGATTCCCCGTCCGGGGAAATAAGTCGAAAATCGCATTCTAACTGTAAACTATCTCGAATATACGAAAAATGAATCGAAAAGTACTTCCTGGTTTCTTTCTTTTAGTTTTAATTCTTGCTGCTTGTTCGGTGGGCCAAGGGAATCAAAGCGAACAGCCCAAAACAACAATAGAAAAGTCAAATGAAACGGTCGTTGTTGTCGCTGAAGTTGAACCAACAGCCACACCAGATCAAAACGAGGCGTTAGAAAGCACCTCGAAGAAACCTACGAAGGAGCCTGAGCAAGAATCCGAGGTGGTTCCAACGCGGCGGCCGCGTAGACTGCGCGCGGGCGAATTGCAGTTGGCGGCCGACGTCGATGATATTCCCGCCATCTTTGCTGAAGATGACATCTTCGTGGATGTTGTAACAGGCGATGAGGAGTGGCTTGACGAAGAATTAGTGATCGGTTTGGAATTCAATGGCGATATTCGTGCTTATCCGGTACGTGTGCTCAGCTTGCACGAAATCGTCAATGACACCGTTGGTGGGCAGCCGGTCGCAGTAACCTGGTGCCCGCTTTGCTTTTCCGCCATTGTTTTTAACCGCAATGTCGACGGTAAAGAGTTAACCTTTGGCGTTTCCGGCTTTTTATACTTCAATAATCTGGTCATGTATGATCACCGCTCCAACACATTGTGGAGCCAAATGTTAGGAGAAGGAATCAAGGGCGCTTTCAGGGGAGAACGCTTAGAAATTTTCCCCTCCCTCATGACGAGTTGGGCTGAGTGGAAAGAAATACACCCCGATACGCTGGTGTTGTCGGCCGTGGCCATGGGCCGAAACGATGAAGTCATTGATCCTTATGCTGGATATTATACTGGAGGTGGGATTGGGGTAACCGGCTGGGCGAATCCAAATGATTTACTCGACCCAAAAGAGCTGGTCGTAGGCGTAGAGATTGGGGATGCTACCCGGGGGTATCCATTAAGACTGATTAGCGAAGTCGGTGTTGTTAACGATGAACTAAACACAACCCCTTTGGTCTTGGTATTTGATCCTGCCCTAGATACGGCAACTATATATCGAGCCGAGGTTGATGACACGAAACTTTCTTTCATCGCAACAGATTATCTTGGTTTAATACAAGACGAACAGACAGGGACTCTCTGGGAGATTGGCACTGGCCTGGCTGTCGACGGACAGTTGGCGGGCTCTCGCTTAGTGCAAATCGCAGCACCGCTCGTATTCTGGTTTGCCTGGTCCGACCTTTATCCTGAAAGTGATGTTTCCGGTTCCTAGTTGATCAGTAGAATCTTGTCCTCACAATATTCGCCAAAGGATCATGAATAATTCTTGAAAACATCATTGCCGTGGTAACGATTTCTACCGACGGATAGACACGGCATATT
>JBFFVR010000273.1:0-2114 GCA_041570685.1 Promineifilaceae bacterium (SeqCode) | reverse complement strand
ATGTATAATGATACTTATCAGGGTCGCTTCGCCTGAGAAGCCTTTGTTAGATGCCATTAATGTGATGGAATCGCGGTAAAGTCAAATGAATATGGATAAGGACATTCTTACTTTCATCGATCGCAAGGCTTGGCGATCTTGGTTGGATTCGCATTCATTCAATAAATCTGAAGCCTGGCTTGTTATTCGAAAAAAGCACTCTGCTTTGCCTGGTTTATCTTTAGCTGATGCGGTTGAAGAAGCTCTCTGCTTTGGTTGGATAGACAGCACCCTGAACACGCTTGACGATCAAACCTACCTGCTCAGATTCTCTCCGCGTAAGCCGAACAGTGTGTGGTCTATAATCAATATCCACAGAGTCGAGAAACTTCAAAGGAGCGGTCACATGACCGAAGTTGGTCTTGCAGCAGTTCAGGCAGCTAAAGAAAACGGTCAGTGGCAAGCCGCGATCGATCGAGAAAATACAGACAAAATCCCTTCCGAACTGGAAGTTGCTCTTCGTCGAATGAAAGGAGCAACAGAAGCCTATCTTAATCTGCCATCTTCCAAGAGGAAGCAGTATATCTATTGGCTTCAAAATGCGAAGCGGGAGGAGACCAGACAAAAGAGAATTGCCGAGATAGTCAGGCTAGCGCTTGCCGATCAATAGCCAACGGCACCTGACAATGCTTTCACTTGATCACGAGAGCGGGGATTTTTCGCCTAAAATGGCCAAGGTAGGTGATGTCATCTTGCCCGTCCAGGTTTTGGTCTTCTCTCGGGGCAAGTGAAGCAAGTGTTGGGCAGATCTTTCCCAAAGTCAGCAGGTAATGCCTGCGAATATTGGGGGGATAAATTGGGAGTTCTTGCTCTGCTCAGAGTGTTAGAGCAATGTGGGTCAACCCAAAACAATAGGCACCAATGACTATGCCTTTTTGAATCCCCGGAATTCATTACCACGGCAGTCTACCCCTCCGGCTTGTTAAGCGTACAGAATTGCCAACCGTGTTGGCGAAAGACTAGGCCGACGACTTCTACCCTATGGCAGTCCAGCAAATAATGGAACATGGAATTGGGAATTGACGCCAGATGTATAATATTAAGTGAGAGTAAACGCTGCTTTGCGGAGCCTAAAGGAACAGGAGTCTAATCATGAAAAAGCTAATGGCAATTGTGTTGGCAGTGCTGGCTGTTGTCGCAGCTTCGGCTGATGGGCTCATGAATAACGGTTGGTATGAGGTTGAAGGCTATTTTTGTAGGTCTGAAAAATGAAGAAACTATGGCAGTTGAGCAAGTGGAGCTATTAGTCCCCTACTGCATCAAAATGCTGGATTCAACCATTACGGTGTTGAAGAAAGGTTGGTCGGCAATGAGCCCGGCCGAACAAGAAGCCTTCTTGCTCATCTATGACCCCGCCAACACAGGCCAGGTCGATGAGAGCTATGTCAGGCAGGTTCTTAAGAATTATCAAAAGATCAGGTCAGACTTTGACAAAGCTATCAAGGTGGAATACGAATTCGAAAATGATCGTTGCATTGGGCAGCGCCTTTGTTACGTCGATTTCTTTAATTTGCACGTTTGCCGTCAATTTTTGGCCGAACCCAATGCCCGCCTGAAAGCTCGTACCCTGATACATGAGATTGCCCACAACACATTGTTGGCTCTCGACCGGCCTTATTATGAGCCCACATCCGAGCAGTACGCAGCGCTCCACCCTCGCCCAAATTGTACAGTTCAGCTACCTTTGGTCGGACCGTTATTCCGGGAGTTCTTCCGAAATGATACGCTATATCATCCTGATGCCTACGCTCACTACGCCGTAGCTGTCTCAGGTCAACCTGGCGCGATGGAACTTTATTTGGGTGAAAAGTTCATGCAGTAGATTTATTTGCATGGCGCTATATTTTTCGGCATAGTGCGAAGATATTAATATTTTCAACCACTGCTAGGTCGGTCTCTGTTGAATTTGTAAACTAGCTTATTGGAACGGTTATTTTTGGCGTCCAATACGATTCTGGGCGGGCTTACTCACCCCTAAACCTCCACCACGGCCGTCAACTATGGCGATCCCACCCATCCTTACACCTGCTCTAACGCCATGGTCAATCGCTACCAAAAAAGATATCAGGGCCGAT
>JBFFVR010000272.1:0-2115 GCA_041570685.1 Promineifilaceae bacterium (SeqCode) | reverse complement strand
GACGCTTTTTTGGTAAGGGATGTTCGGGGATAGCTAATAGGATCGTTGATATCCGTTACTTGTCATTCAAAGATTGAATTGAAGGCATTGCAAATCGTGTATCGACTGACAAGATAGAACTAAGTCCTTCAGCTAGTGAAACTTTTGGTGAGTAACCCAGATACTGCCGAGCACGGACGATATCAGCCACTAACCGCTGCACCCCTCCTGTTTTATCCACGTTCCAAACGATAGGTGCCTCACGCTTGGTTGCCCGCTCAATTTGCTCAACAAGCTCAATTACGCTGGTCTCCAAACCGCTGCCAATATTGACTACTTGCCGATTTACCTCTTTGGCACTTGCGGCTTCAATCAGAGCATCCACCACATCAGAAACATAAACAAAATCTCGGCTCTGTTGACCGTCACCATAAATGACGATGGATCCCCCACTGACGATAGCGTTAAGGAACCTTGGGATCACAGGCGCGTGAGAAACAGGTAAACTCTGTCCTGGTCCATAGGCGTTAAAGATTCTCAAGGCGACCGTCTCGATTCCCCACAACTCTCCTATTGTATGGACGTACTGTTCGGCCGCCCATTTACTTACCGCGTAAGGCGTATCGGGCCTGGGAACGTCACCTTCTCTAACAGGTTGCTTGCTTTGTCGGCCGTAAACCGCTCCAGAGGACGCTAAGACCACTCTTCGGATGCCGGCGTCGCGCATCGCTTCCATCAAACTGACAGTCCCACTTACATTGACTTGGTTATAATCTCTCGCATACAAGATCGACTGAGCGACAGAGACCTTTGCGGCCAAATGGTAAACACAGTCTACATCCTGCAATACCGACCATAATAGTGGCACGTTGTTGACATCACCACGGGTAAAATGAATGCCGCTGTTGAGCGTGTTTCGATCGCCACTGCTGAGATCATCTAAAACCCTTACTTCGTGACCATCGGCAAACAGTTGGTTGGACAGCGCAGCACCGAGAAAACCCGCTCCACCAGTAATTAAGAAACGCATAATGTCCTTTTAAGATCCTTCTTAATTCAATGATTCTATAATAACATGCAATGAGTATTTCCACAGCGATATACCGTTATTGTTCACGATTGGAGCAGCTTTCCAGCCTTTATTCTTTCTAAGTGAACGATAACAAATGATTTCAGAATAACGTTTGGCTGGTTATCAGATAAAAATGCTTAGGAAACCAACAGCAAAGATTTATCGAGTCGCTTCGAATGGCACACATTTGTTAGAACTCAACATTGGGCAGTACGTTAGACGGAAATAAAAAGAACAAATGATACTTAGTCTATTAGCTAGAACGTAATCATGGCTTGGAAGAGATTATTGGCTGCTCTACGATTCGGCGCGCTAGCACTCGTTTTCATTGTGCTAGCTGCTCCTGAGTGGCCTGATTTTAAGGATGATCGTTATCAGATCGATGCCATTATTGGACAGCGAAGCTTCGATTTCGTAGTCTGGGAAATTAATGCCCTGTTGACAAAAGGCCAAGCATTTCTTGTCGATGGGCAAGATTACATCACGGATGAGGAGCGCCAATCACTCGTCCTTGAATACTTGGCGCTTGTTGGAGAGGTCAGAGGTCAAGAAAGGCAGTTGGAAACCATTTATTCGGATCCAGATATCCCCGATCCAGACAGCGAATCAAATGAACTCAGGCAACAGATCGCTACAAATCGTGCCAAACTAGAAAAGATTCAGCCTATTGCCGAGTCAATCATTCAAGAACAGGTAGCTGCTGTTTTAGTTGACGAGGGGTTTGATCTGCTAGGTTCAGCATGGCCACCGGTCCAAATGCATATAACTCCTTTGCCATCGATTCTTGTTGTATCTCCCAGAGATGAAATCCGCCAACTCTACAACATATCATTGGACCACGGATTGTCTGTTGACTCCCAAGAAGAGATTGAAACCTCAGTATTGGCGAATGTAGATCATTCGGCGCTGGTAGTACCTATCGCCGGTATTGGTATTTATCCAGCGATGATCGTGGAGAGGAGTAATATCAATCGCCTGTCCAATACAGTCGCTCACGAATGGGCTCATCACTGGCTTAGCCTTCATCCCCTAGGTCTAAGCTATGCGCTTAATGACGACTTGAG
>JBFFVR010000271.1:0-2116 GCA_041570685.1 Promineifilaceae bacterium (SeqCode) | reverse complement strand
GTGAAGAAGAATGAAAGGGATTGCAATACGGTGTGAAGCACTCACCAAGCATTTTGGCGAGGTTAAGGCGCTTGTAGCGTTAGATCTGGAAGTTCCAGAAGGTGCAGTATTCGGTTTTTTAGGGCGAAACGGAGCGGGAAAAACAACTGCTATTCGATTATTAACCGGACTAGCCCAACCAACATCTGGGAATGCTTGGGTAGCCGGGTACAAAATGACAGAAGGAAATAACCTGGGAAAAATTAATCTTGGATACCTGCCTGAAGAGCCATCATTCTACACCTGGATGACACCGGTAGAGTACCTCGATTATATTGGCAAAATATTCTTTATTGAGTCACAAGAACGAAAAATAAGAATCGAAGAACTTCTAAACTTAACCAGTCTTGAAAAGGCAGCCAGGAGACGAATCGGTGGATTTTCCCGGGGCATGCGGCAAAGATTAGGACTAGCACAGGCATTGATTCATGCACCCAAAGTTCTATTCCTTGACGAGCCAACCAGCGCCTTGGATCCGGCGGGCAGAAGAGACGTATTGGATCTTATCAATCGCTTACGGAGTGAAACAACCATATTCCTTTCAAGCCACATTCTGGCTGATGTCGAACGAGTTTGCGATTCGATAGGTGTAATTCATGAAGGTCAGCTCATGATAGTGGAAGATCGTGATGAATTGCTTTCCAAATACGGAGCGAATGTAATCCTCATTGAGCTAGATCGCCAAAGCCTAAATCGAAGTTTGACATTCCTTAATAAGCTGGAGGCATTGGATTGGGTTCAAAATATAAGTCAGGAGTATGAGAGCATTCGAATTACCGTAAAGGATCCGAATCTGGCCAATGAATATATCGTTTCCTTGCTTGTAGAAGAAGGCCTAGTATTGAATCGTTACGAATGGGTACGACCTTCTCTTGAAGAAGTATTTCTTTCAATCAGCCAGTGAACTGTAGGTCTGAATTCAAGGCCAATAGTGTCGCATAAGTTGCTAGATGAAATCAATATCAATCTTGTTACTTTCGTTCGCGATCATCATTATGTTGCTGCTGCCTATTGCCCTGGCCATAGGTTTGCGTCGAAAGTATCGTGTTCCCTGGGTGTACTTCTCAGTCGGCGTTCTAACCTTCATAGGCGCCCAGATCGTACATTTGCCACTCAATCATTTGTTCGAGACTTTAGGAGTATTACCGGATGGATCTGGTTCGACGGACAACGTCATAGCTATGGCGGCCATACTGGGTTTGACTGCTGGAGTTACTGAGGAACTTTCAAGGGCAGCTGGATATTCAATTGTTAAGAAAGCTCGACGGTTTCAAGATGGTATTATGTTGGGCCTTGGCCATGGTGGTATCGAAGCGATGCTGGTGGCTGTTGTTTTAGCGGCAAGTGTTAGTTCTCTTGTCTACTTTTCAGAGGCTAATGAATCAGTTGTCGATCTACTACCCGAGCAAGCAGTCGCTATAGAAAAGCAAATAAATCTGTTAACTGAAACGCCAATGTTGGCAGTGGCACCACTGGTTGAACGTATAATCGCCTTGGCTATGCAAGTTAGCCTTTCGGTCATCGTGCTACAGGCTTTTGTGAAACGAAATTGGTTGTACGTTTTGTCTGCCATCATCATTCATGCAACTTTTGATTTTGTTGCTGTATATGCAAGCAATGAAATTAGCAATGTATGGTTGCTTGAAGGTATCTTAGCTTTATTTGTTTTACCTTTTGTCCTCTGGATTCGACGCCAGCGCCCAGTTTCAATTGGTAGAAAAGATATTAGTCGCGACGATAATGGATCCGAACTAAAATTGTTCTACATCACACTTAGGAAGGAGGGACTCTATCAATGGCGCAGTAAGCGCGCCATGATCGTTTGGGCGGTATTTTTGGTCTTCGGGATGATGTCTCCATTGATAGCCAAATTTACGCCACAACTTCTTCGGAACTTGGAGGGAGCCGAACAGATAGCCGAATTGATACCTGAACCGTCAACTGTCGATGCGGTGGGCCAATTTGTCCAGAATTTGACCCAGTTTGGTTTTATACTAGTGATATTGCTTGGGATGGGAGCGATTGCAAATGAAAAGGAAAAGGGTACAGCGGCAATGGTATTAAGTAAACCGCTGCC
>JBFFVR010000270.1:0-2145 GCA_041570685.1 Promineifilaceae bacterium (SeqCode) | reverse complement strand
GCAATTCCCCGATGAAACCATCGAGGTTCCCGATTTGGCAGTTTTCTACATCTCCTTCCGCGAGACCAAACCGCCCTTCGACGATCCACGGGTACGCCGTGCCTTTAGTGCTGCCTATGACCGCGAGACCCACGTAGCCGAAGTTAACCAGGGTCAGGGACTACCGATGATTCACTTCGCTCCGCCGGGAATCTTCGGTGCTCCGCCCATCGACGAAGTTGGTATTGGTTTTGATCCAGAATTCGCGCAGGCCCAACTAGCCGAAGCCGGTTATCCTAATTGTGAGGGTTTCCCGCAGGTTTCCTTGCTTGGTTACAGTGGTCAAAGCACCTTGAACTGGATTGAATTTGCCCAGGGTCAATGGGAACAAAATTTGGGATGTAGTTCTGACCTGATCACCATCGAGCAGCAACCCTTCAGCGAACTATTAGCGGCCACATCGGCTGAGACCCCCGACAGCGAAGCGCCTCATATGTGGACCCTTGGCTGGGGCCCTGACTACGCTGACGAGAATAACTGGGTTGGCGATGTGCTTTGGTGTGGCAATGCTGGCAATCGCCAGAAACGCGAATGTAACGAGATCGATGATTTGATCGTCGAAGCCCGCGAAGAACCCGATCCGGATCGCCGCATTGAACTCTACCGTGAGATCGAAGAGGCTTTCTTCGGCTATGAAGGTGAAGTACCCTTCTTCCCAATTCGCCTCCGCATTTCGTTCGTGCCTGTGCACAGTTGGCTTGACTATACCGAAGCCCTTTTCGGCGGCCAACAATTCTACAATTGGACTATCGATCAGGACGCTAAATTGGCAGCTCGCGGCGAGTAATCGCTATGCACTGTTTAGCTAGGTAAGTTATTAGTCTGATGGGGAGCAGCTCACAATCTGTGACTGCTCCCTATTTATCAATAGCTTTCCGAAAATAACAATATCGTTCGTTGCGCGACAACAAATCTTTTTGTATCTTATAGAAACAACGAATGCTCTTTGCCCAAGTTTAATGTGATCTTGATAGCTGTTTTTGCGCTCGATATGTCCCGACTCTGCGTGAAAATGGCTATCAGGGTTTCGTTAAATGTTTTTCCTTAAATAGGTTTCACTAGGCTCATATTGTAAATTGGGTTCCCTCATATAACGGAGGTGCAGATGGTTAATTACATTATTCGCCGCTTGTTGATCGCCATTCCGGTTATTCTTCTCATGATCTTGGCCACCTTCTTACTTATTCAGGCCGTTCCCGGGGGGCCATTTGATGCCGTTGGCGAACGGGCCATGCCCGAACATATGCGTCTCATTTTGGAAAGAAAATATGGCTTGGATAAACCCTTGTTTGAGCAGTTTGGTCTTTATTTGGTTAATCTGCTGCAAGGTGATTTGGGGCCAATGTTTCGAGAGCGTTCTCAAACCGTAAATGATATCGTCAAACAGACCTTCCCCGTTTCTTTCCAATTGGGTCTTATGGCGGTGGCCTTAGGTTTTGCCATCGGCATACCGGCTGGCATTATCGCTGCCCTTCGTCGTAATACGATCATTGATTACACAGTAACAACTTTGGCTGTGCTAGCTGCCTCTATTCCTAACCTGGTCCTAGCCCCCATCTTGATTCTCATTTTTGGCGTGGCTCTGGATTGGTTTCCCATCGCTTTTTGGGGAGCTGATCCCCCCTTTATTCTAGGTATATTCCCTAAACCTACATTCGAATTTTTCCATCATGCAGTATTGCCAGTCTTCGCTTTGGGTACTGCCTACTCCGCTGGCATTGCCCGATTGACTCGAGCCGGCCTATTAGACGTCATGACGGCTGACTATATTCGTACCGCCCGGGCAAAGGGATTAAGAGAGCGTGTTGTTGTTGCTGTACACGCTCTGAAGAATTCCCTCATTCCCGTGGCTACGCTACTTGGACCCTTATTGGCAGCTGCAGTGACAGGCAGTCTTATCGTTGAAATTATTTTTGCTTTAAATGGCATGGGTCGCCGTTTCGTTTCTAGTATAACTGCCCGTGAGTACTTCTTGCTTACCAGTTTGACTCTAATTTATGGTATTTTATTGGTTCTTGGAAACTTGTTTGTAGATATCCTCTATGCCTGGCTAGATCCCAGGATTCGCTACGATTAGCCTTCCCGAGTTGCCAATAATAGGCTCTT
>JBFFVR010000269.1:0-2168 GCA_041570685.1 Promineifilaceae bacterium (SeqCode) | reverse complement strand
CTTGCTTTTCGCTATCCAATCTTCAGCCCCTTATTTCTCTTTCGTCAAGTCGTCTTCAAGCCTGCCCAGTTTAAAGGAGGGCCTATAACTGTCAGAAAAATAAAAGCCGCTGCTGGAAAGCAGCGGCCTGATATCTTTTAATTATTTATTAGAGATTATCGAATGGCTTGCTCGGTCTCATTATCAAAAAGGTGCATCATTTCGACGTTTGCCACTAGATTTACTTCATTGCCGACCGTTGGTGCCAATCGTGTGTCAACAATGGAAACAAAACTATTTTTGCCGGAGTTCACAAACAAATGGAGCTCATGACCTAGCAGCTCAACTACTTCCAGATTGGCAGTAAGCGGCGCAGCATTAATTTCCGGAGGCACATAGGGTGTCGCGTGAATGTTCTCTGGTCTAATACCTAAAGTAACCTGTTTCCCGACATAATTGCCATATGCCTGTTTACGCTTTTCTGGTACGTGTACCCTGAAGTCTCCGACATCCACAAACAAGTTGCCTTCCTCACTAACCAGAGTCGCGTCGAAGAAATTCATACTCGGGCTGCCAATGAAACCAGCGACAAATATATTATTCGGCGCATTGTAAAGATTCCTTGGCGAGTCTATTTGCTGCAAAATGCCATCATTAATGACCATGATGCGATCCCCCATCGTCATGGCCTCAACCTGATCATGTGTTACATATATAAATGTGGTACCCAACCGCTTATGCAACTTAGAAATTTCAGCCCTTGCTGAAACTCGCAATTTTGCATCAAGATTGGAGAGCGGCTCATCCATCAAGAAAACAGCGGGCTCGCGCACGATGGCACGGCCAACTGCAACTCGCTGGCGCTGACCACCGGACAATGCCTTTGGTTTTCGATCGAGAAGCGTAGTAAGACCAAGAATCTCCGCGGCCTCATTTACTCTTCTTTCAATTTCTGCTTTAGGTGTCTTACGCAGCTTTAAACCGAAGGCCATATTATCATAAACTGACATGTGAGGATAAAGAGCGTAGGACTGAAAAACCATGGCGATATCGCGATCTTTTGGCGGGACATCATTTACCACGCGATCGCCAATCAGAATGTCTCCTTCTGAGATTTCTTCCAGTCCAGCTAACATCCGAAGACTAGTTGATTTGCCGCAACCAGAAGGGCCAACAAATACAACGAATTCCTTGTCTTCAACCTCGATGTTGAGATCATTAACTGCCGTAAAGTCACCAAAGCGTTTAAATACGTTGCGATAGGTTACACTTGCCACCCAGCCACCTCCTTAGTCGGGTTAAATAAGATTCGGATTAGCCTAACTATGACATATCCAGCCGTATCCATCTCTCAAAATATATCGGTCTGATCGCGATGTGTCAAGAACTTAATACGCTAGTAGACAGTTAGCAGAATAGCTGTCGCAAGCAATATCAACGCGATAACAATTATGGCGGCATTTTCACGGACGGCTTGGCCAAAACCAACTGAATTACTTTCGGAAGTCTGTCTAGGCGTAATAGCTATTTGACCATCGATCGCTTGTCTCAATGTTTCTACGTTATCTGGTCTATCATCAGGATGCATTTCTAATGCCCAATCAACCGCATCACTTAATTGGTCACTAACGGCCGCGTTAACGGTAGTCAATGGCCTTAGAACCATGGGATTGAGAAATCGTTCCTTGGCTTCCGGTGGTGAAGTGCCGGCCAGCAAGTGGTACAAAGTGGCGCCAAGAGCGTAGATGTCTGAACGAACATCGGTATGCTCGCTTTCAGCCCCATATTGTTCGAGCGGTGTGTAATAAGCCGTTCCTCTCCCTTGAATGACCGTAATTGTACTTGAGTCGTCACCCGCCATAACCTTAGCGAGACCAAAATCGACAAGTTTTATTCTGCCGTCTGGCGTAAGTTTAATGTTTGCCGGCTTGATGTCTCTGTGTAAGACAGGCGGATCCTGCCGGTGCAAGTAGGCAACGGCAGCAAGAATTTGATCTGCCCATCCAAGAACAATACCAACATCTATCTGACGGCCTTGAACTCGGCTATCATCGATTAATTCTTTCAAATTGCTTCCCGGTACATAATCCATGACCAGATAATCTCTTCCCTCTTCAGCGAAGAAATCAGAAACTTTCGGTAAATTTGGGTGATCGAGTTGCGCTAATAAGCTCGCTTCTCTTAAAAAT
>JBFFVR010000268.1:0-2185 GCA_041570685.1 Promineifilaceae bacterium (SeqCode) | reverse complement strand
GGCTATATAGTTAAGCTAGAACTGAATCGTAAAGGATTGCCTTAATTTCCAGATTATCACGCCGAACATTGGCGTCAGTCTCTAATAATTCAGAGATCTTGTCATGGCCATACAAGATTGTGGTGTGATCCCTGTTGCCTAGTTTTTGACCAATTTGGGGATATGACAAACTAGTTTCGGTTCGTGCCAGGTACATTGCCATTTGCCGGGGGAAAGCAATAGTTCGACTTCGGCTGTTACTGCGAATTGCCTCGACGGTTACTCGATAGTATTTGGCCACCGTATCGATAACATGGTCAATTGTGACCTCTTCAGTTTGGTGCATCAATTCTGAAAGGGCCATGCTGGCCAACTGGTCATCTATGTTTTCTCCCGTTAATTGGGAATAGGCGATGACCTTATTCAACGCGCCCTCCAATTCACGGATATTCTTGCGAACCTGGTGGGCAATCGTATTGAGAACAGCATCTGGCACTTCAACGTTACTTGATTCGGCCTTTGCTCGAAGAATCGCCAAGCGCGTCTCAATATCTGGAAGCTGTATATCAGCCATTAACCCCCATTCAAATCGGGATTGTAGTCTTTCTTCAAGCGTCGCCATGGCCTTGGGCGGCCGGTCGCTGGAGAGAATTACCTGTTTACCCTGGCTATGTAGCTCATTGAATGTATGGAATAATTCCTCTTGGGTGCTTTCTTTTCCAGCGATGAATTGAATATCATCAATTAACAAAACATCCAGAGTTCGATAGCGTTCGCGGAACTCAGCCATATTCTGACTGCGAATCGACTGAATTAGTTCATTGGTAAAGGTCTCGGATGATACATAGCGAACGCTACAATCTATGTCCAAGCAACGGTGGCCGACTGCATGTAAGAGATGCGTTTTACCTAGGCCCACGCCACCATAAATGAATAAGGGGTTGTAAGTTGATCCTGGTTGTTCAGCCACCGACAAGGCCGCAGCATGAGCCAGTCTATTACTTTGACCAACGACGAATGTGGAAAAAGTGTAACGACGATTAAACTGGCCGTTCGCTGAAGCACCAGTGACTGCTGACAGCCGGCGACCTTCGGCGGCCGTGTTATTAGTTTTCAGAACAGGGGGAGCCGGATTT
This sequence comes from Promineifilaceae bacterium (SeqCode), assembly GCA_041570685.1. Taxonomy (GTDB): domain Bacteria; phylum Chloroflexota; class Anaerolineae; order Promineifilales; family Promineifilaceae; genus UBA11865. The sequence goes on along the minus strand of JBFFVR010000268.1, from coordinate 1,070 downwards.
ATTATTTCATCCGACCAAACAATAAAGCGTACTGAGACCGCCTTGGCGGCGACGGTAGACAAAGTGCGCACAATTGTCTCGCTCAAACGATTATCCAGCCAATCTTTAGCGTAATCGTTTGGAACACCAATGACATACTCATCATTTTCACAAGTGAGCAATCGGGCATCTTTCAACCAGGTGTTGAAAGTCGCTTTTGTCATTTGTAACTCAAGTTCCCCAAGTGTAGCTTTCCAAGCAAGTTCAGCATTCATGACAACTCTCGTCCATCCTCTTCCTTATGGTAGGCACCCTGAACCGAGCGGCCTACCGTTGCCGCTTCCCTAAAGGAAACATTATTCAACTGTCGTCATGTTGTAATGGAGTGGCCGCTGCTATGCCCCGTAGCTCCTGGGGTTGGCTATTAGCTTTTGTTTCACTTCTCCCCCAAGAATTAACCTGTAACTAAAGCTATAAGCACTTTCTAATTGCAACAAAATGAGGTCACTGATATTCCTAGCCGGATGCAAGCAGCCGCCTCATACCGACCCACATTTTGGAACAGATGCTAGGCATCTCTTCTACAAACTGGCGGACCCAAACTATACTTCCAATCCTCTAGCCCGCCAGCTATCTACTGCGCAACGACTCTACGCCTTCAACTTGATTTCATTCTAACAGACGGACAACTCGGCCGCAATGAAACTTGACGTAAACTGTCTTAAAAGGTTCGCTTTTTTTAGATAAGCTCAATCTTAAAGAATCGAGCCTGATATTTCAACCAGCTTTGAATCTTACGATAGACAAAATATAGGACAAAAACAGCGTTGATCCCCCAGATATGGCGGTTACAATGACCCATTTGGCGATAAAGTGACTTGTTTGAAATATCTTACTTGTGAGTCTGGTAGACGAATTTTGATGATTGTCAGATACATTAGGATGCATCGGAAGGATTAGGGATTAAAATGCCAAAATCAGATATTTCTTGACAATCGGCGCTCAAAAGGACTAGAATGCCTTTCAATGGGAACACCTGGTTCCCAACGACCTGGCACAAAGTCCTAACATAACTTGGAGGCAAACATGAG
>JBFFVR010000267.1:0-2187 GCA_041570685.1 Promineifilaceae bacterium (SeqCode) | reverse complement strand
GCGAGTCTGGTTGCGGGAAAAGTGTAACCTCGCTTTCAATAATGCGTCTAGTGGGACAGCCTGGTCGAGTCGTCGAAGGCGAGATTGTTTTCGAAGACAAAGATCTGATGCAATTAGATGAATCAGAAATGATAGATATTCGCGGAAATCAAATCTCAATGATTTTCCAGCAGCCACAAAGTTGTCTCAACCCAGTTTTCAAGATTGGCGATCAGCTGACGGAAGTTCTACTTGTCCACCAAGACATTAGCAAGGAGGAAGCAGATCGTAGAGCCATTGAGCTGCTTTCGATGGTAGGGATTCCGGATCCCGACCGGCGGGTAGAATCCTATCCCCATGAAATGTCCGGTGGCATGGCCCAGCGTGTCATGATCGCAATGGCCCTTGCCTGTATGCCTCAAGTTCTGATCGCTGACGAGCCGACCACGGCGTTGGATGTAACGATCCAGGCCCAGATATTAGATCTAATGCAAAATCTGAAATCCCAGACCGATACGGCCATTATTTTAATCACCCATGATCTTGGCGTGGTAGCCGAAATGTGCGATCGTGTTAATGTAATGTACGCGGGTCGTATCGTGGAAACAGCAAATGTAATTGAACTATTTGAGTCACCAAAACACCCATATACCGAGGCATTGATTGGATCCACTCCCGTACTTGGCCAAACTGAAAAAGTATTGACCTCCATTTCTGGCTCGGTTCCTAATCTAATCAATTTACCACCAGGTTGTAAGTTTGCTCCACGATGTGAAGCGCGCATTGAAAATAATTTAGAGAAATGTACTGAAGAAGAACCTGAGTTAAAACAAGTTGCGCCTAATCATTGGACCCGCTGCTGGTTATATGAATAATTGTTTGTCATGCAATCTATACAGTGATGCAGGAATTTACCGCTAATGGCAGAAGAGATAAACAAATCGCCAAAAAATAACGAGAAAGAAGAGCAGACGAAAATCCTGCTTGACGTGCAAAACCTGCAAAAATATTTCCCTTTACGTTCTGGAATACTGCAGAGAACTTCTGCTTGGGTGAAAGCGGTAGACGACGTTAGTTTCTTTATTCTCAATGGTGAATCGTTTGGTTTAGTAGGGGAGTCTGGCTGTGGTAAGACGACGGTTGGGCGTACAATTTTGCGACTGATCGCTCCTACCGCTGGCAAAGTATACTTCGATGGCAAAGACGTGTTTGCCTTAAATGGCCAGGAAATAAAGTCAATGCGTCGTGAAATGCAAATCATATTTCAGGATCCATTTACTTCGCTGGATCCTCGGATGCCAGTAGGCGAGAGTATTGCTGAGGGTTTAAAGATCCATACTGATTTAAGCCCCCAAGAGCGATATAATGTTGTCGTCGATATGTTAACCCGCGTCGGCATGAGGGCAGATCATGCCCTTAGATATCCTCACGAATTTTCTGGCGGACAAAGACAACGAATTGGTATTGCCCGGGCTTTAGCCTTACAGCCGAAACTGATCATTTGCGATGAGCCGGTATCCGCGTTAGATGTTTCGATTCAAGCTCAAGTACTAAATATTCTAAAACAATTACAGAAAGACTTTGGACTCACTTACTTGTTCATTGCTCACAATCTCAGTGTCGTGGAACATTTTAGCGACCGTGTGGGCGTCATGTATCTGGGAAAAATCGTTGAGGTAGCGACCAGGGATGATCTCTATGCTGATCCTCTACACCCTTATACCCAGGCCTTGATGTCGGCTATCCCAGTGCCTGATCCGACTTTAAAACGTTCACGTATTATCTTAGAAGGGGATGTCCCAAGCCCATTGAATCCACCAAGTGGTTGCCGATTTCATACCCGTTGCCCTTTGGCCTTTGAACGTTGTTCACAAGAAGAGCCGCCTCTCAAGAATTATGGGCAAGAGCATTATGCCGCTTGCTGGTTGCTAGAAACCGGTGACCCTGGTGCTAGTAAGATTACAGATGATCAAGTGACCGCCGGGACGTAAAGGTCGGTCTCTTGAGGACCGACAGTAGGATATTATGCCTGAGCCAATACGTATCCTTGTTGTAGATGATGACTTTGCAACGCTTGATTTCTTGCGTTCGATATTGGAGTTGTCGCAGGAAGATTTCGAAGTCTTAGGAGTGCCGTCGGCCGAAGAAGGATTATTAGCTCTCCGTCATACAACTTTCCATCTCCTCGTTGCGGATATCCGTCTGCCT
>JBFFVR010000266.1:0-2188 GCA_041570685.1 Promineifilaceae bacterium (SeqCode) | reverse complement strand
GCCCGGGAAGAGGGCGAATATGAGACGGTTGAAGAATTGATGGAGGGACTGGAGAAGGAACTATTTGAACAGGCCGAGCGGCAATCAAAATCCGAATTACTGGACGAGGTGATAGACGAAATGTTGTCCGATGCTGAGATAGTCTATCCGCCAATTCTGGTAGAAGCCGAACTAGACGATACGCTTGAAAATATGAAACAACAGGTCACCCGATCTGGCTGGCAATGGGAAGATTACATTAAACTGCAAGGTGAAACAGAAGAATCACTCCGCGAACAGTGGCAAGAAAACGCTGTTGAGCGTGTTCGAAGGGGCTTGATATTACGGCAGTTTGTAGAAGAGGAGCATCTTTCAGTTGATTCGGCCGACATCGATTCAGCTATGGAAAAGCGCCTCAGTCAGTTTGGCGATAATGAAGAACTCCAGGAGCAATTGCGTTCAGTCTTCACCCAAGGACAAGGCTTAGAGGCAATGAGCAATGACATTCTGATGGAAAAGGTGCAAGAACGAATTGAAGAAATCGTGACCGGAAATGCCCCGGATCTGGAAGATCTCGATAGAAATGTGTTAGAAACGGCCGAAGAAGAGGAATAGATCCAGACAATCGGCTTCCTGTAGGCTAAAATATGTGCTTTGCTAACAATATCGGTCCATTTAGTAGATTGCAAGCAAAGAATGCTGGCATTTACAGGCTAGTACAAGGAGAAATTATATGAACATTCCAACCTCGCTAATTCCCATGGTGATAGAGACGAGCGGCCGCGGGGAGAGAGCCTATGACATCTATTCCTTGCTTTTAAAGGAACGGATCGTCGTCTTAGGCACGCCGATAAATGATCAGATTTCTAATCTGGTTGTCGCTCAGCTACTCTATCTGGCCCGCGAGGATCCGACAAAACCGATCCGCTTATACATCAACTCACCGGGTGGTCAAGTTTATTCTGGCATGGCCATTTATGACACGATGCAACAGATTGAATGTCCAGTTTCAACGGTTGCCTTAGGATTTACCGCCAGCTTTGGCACAGTACTATTGACCGCCGGTACTAATGGCATGCGTTACGCTTTGCCAAATGCAACGATTCACATGCACCAACCCCTGGGAGGTGCCCAAGGGCAGGCATCTGATATCGCCATTCAAGCGAACGAGATCCTGCGCTTGAGAAAGTCCCTCAATGAGATCCTCAGTGTCCACACAGGTCAACCTATCGAAAAGATTGAGGGCGATACTGACCGAGATATCTTCTTGTCGGCTGAAGAAGCTAAGGAATATGGTTTGGTTGACGAGGTATTAATAAATCCTGAAAATATCAGTGAGGATGAATCGTAAATTCACCTCCGGTGAAATTTCGAGGATCACTGCTTAATCGGATGAAAATGTTAAAGAGTATTGGCAATGCCAATCCTCTTTTTTATTTTCCTTCTGGAAATTAACGTTACAATCACGCAGTCTAAATTTGCCCAAGGTTCGTCGCTTGTCTATAATCTTCAACACATGTACTGTGTAAGGCTTGGTCCAGTAAGCGTACATGGGAAGGTGCAGCGGAGTTCAGCTTGTACGAATTCTCATGCCAGATGCGATGGGGGTGTCTATGAACCACAGTAGCCAGAGGTCGCCAAAGCGTACGGCCCTCGGTCTGTTGGCTTTGGTCCTCGCGTTCGTTGTGATCATTATCATCGGCGTTTCAACAGCCACGGCCGGTAACCGGCAAGAAAATGCATTGCTCCAAACGACACCAGTTATTGGCTTCTCTCAAGCCAACTACGAGGTAACGGAAGGCAATCGAGCTACAATCACCGTGCAAATTAGTCCTTCCCCAACGGTAACGGCTACTGTTGATTATCAGACTCAAGATGGAACCGCTCGGGCAGGAATTGACTACACCAGCGCCTCAGGTGTTCTCGTGTTTTCACCGGGATCAACATCACAAACTTTTCAAGTTCAGACACGCAGCCGCAGCACCTTTGTCGGTGATCGAACCGTGATTTTGCGTTTAAGTAATGCGACGGATGCGGTATTAAACGCTAGCAGAGATGTCTCTGTTTTGACGATCTTGGAAGATCAAGCCCCTACGGCAACACCACGTACACCTACGCCCATCTTTGTCGATCGATATGAACCTAATAATACGCTCGAAACCGCCTTTCCAACGGCCCCTGATGCTAGCCCAGTGTGTGATATCACCCT
>JBFFVR010000265.1:0-2193 GCA_041570685.1 Promineifilaceae bacterium (SeqCode) | reverse complement strand
TGGTGATTCGGAAAATAGAGTTCGCACTGAGGCATCGATGAAGGGATCAATCTTGCTATATACGCCAAAATAGGCAGTTAGTTGGCTAATTTCGGTTGTATCTAAATAGTAAGGGGCATTGTAGGCAAATACGATTACATTTGCACTCCCTGCAAGATCGGGTCGTTCTTTCAAGAACATCTGGAGCGCATTGGATGACTCGATACTCGGATCATTATCAAGAGAAGCAAAAACTATCCAATCAGCGGACTGCAGCGCCAATTCGACCTGTTCCGCAGGTGTAATAGTTGGCGTAACAATTGCGGTTAAGGCGTCGCCATCATCGGTGCTTGTATTATCTGCCAATTCCGCATCTTCTGGCTCTGGCGTCGCGCCGGAAGCATCATCTGGGCTTTGTAACAAAAAGTCATTCAATTGGGGATAAGAGAAGCTCGTGAGTTGACCCGGCTGGATTTGTCCGCTCGCGTCTGGTCCATAGAGAGCTAACAATCTATCCTGCAGAGCCGACGTTTGGATCCAGGGAACCAAAGGGCAAGCACCACACTGTCGGGAATTACGGACATCTGTAAAAAATACAACGCGCTCATCTGGGCCAATAAGAAGTTGCTCATCTAATTCAGCCGGTCCTGGGGCTATTAAGGTTATTGCTTGTTGGGCAAGGTCAAAAACCGCTGCCTCTGACTCGGTCTTATCTTCTGGAAGGAGCGTTGTGGGCGTCAAAACATGACCAGCGTCAAATTGCCCTTCATATAAGCGCAATTTGAGCATGAGTATTCTTAATACAGCCTCGTCAATTCTCTGCTGAAAAGATTGATCGGTCTCATATTTTTCATAAAACCAAATCATCGTATCTTTTATATTCGAGATATGAGTCTGGTAGCCTTCTCCTTCACGAGAGAAGCTCGAAAGGAAAAGCAAATCGTTGCCGGCTAGTAAGGCGTCCTTGGCTACTTGCCGGTGTGGGAATTCTTGTCCGGTAGCATCATAGAAGCGTTCGACCGCTCGCACACCTAATTCATCTGAGACAATCAGACCGCCATTTTGCCGCCACTGGCTAAACTCAGGCAGATCCATCAGCGTTGACAGCGCTTGGGGATCAAAGCTAACGGGGGCTGTCGTTGACCTGATATTTCCTTGGAAACCTTGATAACGTACATGGGCAGTTAGCAAACCGTCGACAATCGTGTCAGGTTTTCCTTCTGGATCTGTCACGGCAAAAAAAGGTGCTAGCTCGATTTGCTTCAGTTGTTCGAGCGATTTACGAACAGTACCAACTTCCTCATTAATAGGTCTGTCACTGCTGCCATAACCGGGAAAATGTTTGGCAATTACTGCCAATCGACCATCGCTACCGGTCCTTATGCCGGATGTATAAGCCTGCCCCATAACACTGACCCAGTAAGGGTCTCCACCAAAAGAACGTGTTCCGAGATCACCCTGACTGAACAGCAACGGAGATTCAAGAACATCTAGTGAAGGACCTAGTAGCATGTTGAAACCAACCGCCGAAAGCTCAGTCCCAGCAATGGATCCTATAGTCCTGCTTAATTCGGGATTCCAAGTAGCACCGATTGCCGACGCGTTTGGTAGCTTGGTCAATCCCTCTTGTAGTTGGGTAAAAGGCGGTCCATCACCTTCATGAGAGATGCCTATAAATAAGGGTATCTGTGTTCTGGTATCCCCTTCTGTTTGCGGCGTTGCCGAAAAGAATTGTTCGAGAGAAAAATCTTCTTCAGCCTCTTCACTTTTTAACTCACCCAAAACTGCGAGCTCTTGTAATGAACGATTCAAGGCTGTGACTTGTTGGACAGAGTCGGCATTCCCAATGAAATTATCATTTCTGCTTAAAAGGACTACTCCCCCAACGTGATAATCTAAAATCAGCTCCTTAATCTCTTCTTCGGCAGTTGGACCAGCAAATGTTACCAAGAAGAGTTGGCCGATGCGCTCTTCTGGGGCCATTGATTCGAGAAAGCGTTGCGCCTGGGCCAAATATCCATCTTCCTGCCCTAATACGGGTTGCGTCTCTTGAACGATAAGAGCAACCAAAATAAGCAAGAACGGGTACAAGAATCGGCGAATTCTTCTCCTCATGACTCCTCATTTCAGTGAAACGAGCGATACCTATAGCCTGTTCTATATTCTATATGGACCATTAGAGCGTGGTTCACCCTAAAGGGATATCACTTGGTT
>JBFFVR010000264.1:0-2227 GCA_041570685.1 Promineifilaceae bacterium (SeqCode) | reverse complement strand
GCATGGGAGGAAGGAGAGAACCAAGAATGACCAAGGATGTTATTCGTCAGATAAGTGTTGTAGTAGCCTTAATCATAACGATCGCCGTCAATATTATGTCCAACGCGCTTCCTTTTAATGATTTGACAGCACCCGAAATTGCGGATAGCTTCGATGTATATTTTGTGCCAGCCGGTTATGTGTTTTCAATTTGGAGCGTAATTTATTTGGGGCTGATTGCCTATGCCGTTTTTCAACTGCTTCCCGCCCAACGGGAAAATCCCAGACTGCGTCAAACTGGCTGGTGGTTTGTCTTGAGTTGTGCAGCAAACAGCATCTGGCTGTTCTTGTGGCACTATGGTTACTTTGCTCTATCCGTCCTCGCCATGCTCACATTATTACTATCCCTGATCATCATATATTTACGCTTGGGTGTGGGCCGGCAATCTGTTCCTTCGAGCGAGCGTTGGCTAGTCCATCTCACCTTTAGCGTTTATTTAGGCTGGATCACAGTGGCCACGATTGCTAACATCACTGCCTTCTTAGATTCTATCAATTGGAACGGATTTGGTATTTCTCCAGAGATTTGGACCTTCATCATGCTGGTAGTGGCTTTGGCAGTTGCTGGACTGGTGGCATACTCCCGTCAAGACATCGCTTACTTATTGGTTTTAATCTGGGCTTTCATCGGTATCGGGGTCGAGCAGTCAGATGCAACACAAGTTGCCAATGCTGCTTATTTAGCAGCCGCTATCGTCGCAATCTTTGTTGTCCTGGTCATTATTCAGAAATTTAGACAAAGACCGGCAATGGCGAAATCATGAATATAATCGGGGGCCAGTTCCGCTACTAGCTACTTGAGCTGCTCGTTTTCACTCCTTAGGTCCTTCACTTCTTTGCTGTCGACTTCTCTTTTTGTGTTATCAGCCAGGCGTTGTTTGCCTGCCTCGAGAAACTCATTGCTCCACCGGAAGTACAGGTTGCTGATGATCCCTTCTCGCCGACATTTTTCTGCGATGATGGTCTCTCCTCGCAGCCCTTCCAGCACGATACGGATCTTGTCTTCCGCGGAATATTTCTTGCAATTTTGTCTTCGGAAGTTTCTTACTGTTTTTTCGATTGAGTCTTTTTTTGGCCATTGTATGCTCCTTTAGGGTTAGAACAACTATGGGCCAAAAAATTGTCTCTTATTTTTTCCCTCTTTTTGTCTCACTTGCTTTGACACGCCACAAGTTTTAGATATCTCCTTATTGAAGAAAAACCTACCCAATAAGAAATTGATTGTGCATGCTATTAAATTGCTAACGTTTTCCAGTGTTAGGAGTGCTACCTAAAACAGACACTTTTGAAATGCATAAAATGATGTGTTTGGGGGGAGAAGGTGTTTGAGAGATAACTGTGATGGGAGAGAACCCTTTTCAATCCAATAACCTCCTGTGGATTTGCTACCTGCTAATGGTAGATACAGGCCAGTTCCAGAAGTGAACGTACAGGGGGTCTTAACGATTGAATATTCCGGTCTCCTGCTGCCGGTATTCCCTCAAGGCATCACTCAAGCAGCAGGAGAGATGTGACAGTGAATCCGAATGACAACTGCATTCACCGAACCTGCGAACTAGCAAATATTCGGGGAAATCTATTCCCAGTTTACTGGGGTATATCCCAGGTTTTTGCTTCAGTCACATCGACGGTAAAGCCCGCGTTTTCAGCGGCGGCTATGTTAACTCCAAAAGTACCTGCCATGAAAGTGGAATCTTGTGCCTCTCCAACTTTAAATCCATTGACATACAGCACCAGGCGATCCCCCTCGGCCCATACTCCCAAGCGTTGATTAACCTCGGGACCTGCGGCGATGTTGGCATCAATGGTCCAATTGAGTAAATCGGTGAATTGTTCGCCATCCCATGTGCGCAGCTGGTATGAGCCATCGCAGGCGACATTGTACAAATATCCCATTGTATTGTCCGGCGCGCGGAAGAGGATGCCATATCTGTCTTTACCCGCGCATGCCTCACCTATAGTGAAGACAACTTCAAGATAGGCATCATCTAATTGCGGGTAGGACATCACCCAGGCATCAAAGCTGTTGGCTTTTTTGGCAGTCAACACCAGCTTGTTATCACGTACTTCCGACTTGACCTGTTCGTTTTCATATTGAAACCATGTTTCTGTGTCATCATCGAAGACCGCTCCCCAGGTCGATGAGCCAAGATCACTCCTTGGGTCGGCTTCGGGCGTCATTGTCGGG
>JBFFVR010000263.1:0-2268 GCA_041570685.1 Promineifilaceae bacterium (SeqCode) | reverse complement strand
TTTCTCGAACCTACCCCTTTGCCTTTTGAGCGCGGTCCTTGGAGTGAATTATCTCGGAACAGTAGGTTGGCCGTTCTAGCACGTTTAATGGCATCTCAGCAACCTTATACTACGACACAAGATGAACAGCTCCTGGTTATAACGTCGATTAGGGCGCTACTCCAGAAAACTATGCCGAGGCGGCGATTTGTCGCTGCAACAAGAATCATAAAGAAAGGTCAAATCATTGAGTTGGAGAGCTTGCTTAGAGACTGGCAATCATCGGGGTATGAGCGCGTTAGTGTGGTGGAATCACAGGGACAGTACAGTCAGCGTGGTGGTATTCTGGATATATTCCCAATTGGTGCATCCTATCCAACTCGTATTGAACTTTTTGGAGATGAAGTGGATTCGCTGAGATCTTTCGATCCGGCAACCCAAAGGTCAGAACTTGTTCAGGAGAATGATAGTAATATCATTATTTCTCCAGCCAGAGAAATGATGCCGGGAGACGTTGTCAAAGTAGGCCAGCAACTCGCTCAGCTAGAATTGATTTCGGATAACAAAATGCCCAGTTGGCGAGATGATGTCCAATCACTCGCTTCCGGTCTTCTAAACCCTAATCTGGAATATTATCTACCCCTCGTATATTCCGAACCCGCCTCATTGTTAAGTTATTTGCCTTCCGACACCTTGATTGTACTAGATGACATGCCTTCTTTGGCAGTGGCCGCAGATGAGACTGAATCTCATGCGGAACAGATCGCCCGCGAACAGCTGGATATGCCCCCGAATTACACACACCCTTTATTTACTTGGCAGGAAATACAGCAGAAGTTAAGCGGCCGAACATGTCTAGTATTGGGTGACGGAGAAGATGAAATATATCAAGAGTCATCATTATTGGCCGAATCATTCCAGCCAGGCCCCCGATTTGGTGGTCAGGTCAGGCCGTTTTTGCTCCATTTGCGGGCCAGCAAACTCAATGATGAAACTACTTTTGTCGTAAGTCGCCAAGCTCAGCGCCTAGCTGAATTATGGCGTCAAGATAGAGCGCGTCAAGAAATAATTTCAGATGATAGTTATCAGCCAACGAATTCAGTTGAAAGTATTCCACCAAGTGATAGCATCACGTTTATTCAAGGAACCCTTCCCGGTGGCTTCACCCTAGAATCTTTGCGTGGAGACAAGCTAGATAGCAACGGACGTTCGGACGAAATCATATTGAATCTTCTTTCGGATTCGGAGGTGTTTGGTTGGAGTAGGCCCGTACCGCGTCGCCGATTAAAGCCTCGGTCAGTGGCCCCTGAAACATACTTCGCCGATATTGTTCCTGGAGATTATGTTGTTCATCTAGAATTTGGGATTGGCAAATTCTCTGGGCTGGTTGTCCGCGCCGTGGGGGGAATGGGTCGAGAATATTTAAAGGTGGATTTTGGCAACAGTGATGTCCTATACGTCCCGGTTCATCACGCAGATAGATTGAGCAAATGGATTGGGCCAGATGATCGTCATCCTGTTATTCACCGTCTAGGCGAAAAGAACTGGCGCAGAGCGCGGGCTAAAGCGCAAAAGGCTGTTGATGAACTTGCCGATGAACTCTTAGATCTCTACTCTGCCCGAGAGACGATACCGGGTCATGCGTTTGCCAAGGACAATCAATGGCAACATGAACTTGAAGCAAGTTTTCCCTATCGGGAGACGGATGATCAATTGCGAGCCTTGGCTGAGGTGAAAGCGGACATGGAAAGACCGTCACCAATGGATAGGCTAATTTGTGGGGACGTTGGCTATGGGAAAACAGAAGTCGCGCTGCGGTCTGCATTTAAGGCTGTGATGGATGGTAAGCAGGTAGCCATACTTGTTCCGACAACAGTGCTTGCCCAGCAGCATTACAATACCTTTCGTGATCGTCTAAAGCCGTTCCCGGTAAATCTCGAAATGTTGTCGCGTTTTCGGACCTCCACACAACAGGACAAGATCCTGGGATCTATTAGAGAGGGGCAGGTTGATATCGTGATTGGAACCCATCGGCTTCTTTCCGATGATGTATCCTTTAAAGATTTAGGTTTACTTATCATCGACGAAGAACAGCGTTTCGGTGTCTCACACAAGGAGAAACTGAAGCAACTGCGCACTGAGGTCGATGTATTGACTCTAACCGCTACACCGATTCCGAGAACACTCTATATGAGCCTAGCAGGTGTTCGGGATATTAGTCAGATTGATACCGCACCGGCTGATCGCTTGCCTGTTCAAACGTATGTTGGCGAGATGGACGATAGTCTA
>JBFFVR010000262.1:0-2283 GCA_041570685.1 Promineifilaceae bacterium (SeqCode) | reverse complement strand
TATCAGAAGTATTGAGACTTTGTTAGTGTCATTTGTCATATATCGTCTTAATTTTTCCTTGACCATCTTAATCAAATTCAGGATTATGTTGGCGATTTGTCAGTTGCCATTATTACGGCCGCCGAAGTGGAGGATTTCTCTTACTGGCTACGCACTAAGTACACTCCTCAGCGGCTGAACGGCATACAAAAGCCCCTTTCGAACAAAACCATATACAACATTTGGGTCACCCTGAAGTCATTTTTCAATTGGGCACAAGGGCGACGATTTGTTACATCAAAACCGATGTCGGCCGTCCCCCGGCCGAAGTTTCGGGTTAAACCGGTGGAGCCATTCACTCGCGAAGAGATTGAGCATATTCTGCAAGCGTGCAAGTATTCGGCCGTTGCTAAGACCAGAGGCCGTCGCCCGTTCAGGATGCGGGGCCGACGTATAGGCGTGACAAGGCCCTGACCACGTTTTTACTCGACACGAGGCTCAGAGCCTCGGAAATATGTGCTCTACGCGTTGGTGATGTCGACCTGAAGAACGGCGAGGTCAACATCAGGCATGGTAAGGAAGGCGGAGCTAAGGGCGACAAAGGGCGATCAGTCTACATTGGCAAAGGAACAAGATGCACGTTATGGCATTACCTGGTAGAGCGCAATGATGAAAATAATGACAAGGAGCCATTATTTGCCACAATGCGGGGTGGTCGCCTGAATCGCAACAGTCTGCGTCTGCTATTCCGCCGGCTAGGCGAACAGGCTGAAGTGGAGAACTGCCACCCACACCGCTTCCGCTATACATTTGCCATAAACTATCTACGCTCTCATGGCGACGTCTTGACACTTCAGGCATTGCTCGGCCACACTAGCCTTGAGATGGTCAAGAGGTATTTGTTGATTGAACAAACCGACATTGAAGCGGCGCATCGAAGGGCGGGGCCGGTCGATGAATTCAAGGACTAACAATTCAAGATTCCTTTCTTTACAGCTGAATGTCAAAGTTGTTTCGAAATCTGCTACTAGGGCTTATGACTTTCATATCAATTTTCGATGACCTTTGTCACTATCGACTTTTGTTTTCTAACGTCAAGATTAACTGTTAAAGTTGGGCAAGTCGCGTGCCAGCAAAATTCTCTGGGATCTTTGGAGTTCAAGTCCCCCAATTTATAGGAGCTGCAAAATGAAATCTAAATGTTGTTCCAACCGTGCCATTGCGTTCTTCCTCGCTATTATGCTATTGTCCATTTTAGCATGTGGTGGAAGTGACGATTCGCCTATATCTGAAAATGAAGCATCAGACACAGAATCTTCCATTGTGGTTGAATCGGAAAGTGATGATGAAGAGCAAAATATAGAATCTAGGAGCGAAGCGACCTCCGAAATATCACCATCGGAAAAGTCAGAACCAACCAATACACCAGAACCAACTAATACACCAGAACCAACTAATACACCAGAGCCGACTAGCACTCCAGCCCCAACAAACACGCCGATACCAACAAGTACACCATTTTCATTTAACGAGGTAGTGAGTCATGCGGATTGGGATTACTTTATTTCTGAAGCATCAGTATTAAGTTCAATCGGTGACAGCTTGGCGCGTGGTGCTTATGTTACCGCTATCGTTCAGTTGACAAATAACTCGCCAACTGAAAGAGACCTTGGAAGCCAATTTTTCCAAGCGAAAGATGCTCAAGGTCGTGTATACCAAATGGCTACTGATGCTTCTCTAGATTATCATCAAGTGTTTGGGACATCGCACTGGCACCTTGACGATATTACTCCATCCGGTACGGCACTTGTTCCAATATCATTTGATGTTTCTCCGGATGCGACAGGCATAGTTATACAGGCAGCTGGCACAAGCGAACCCAATATTTTCCTGGTTGACTCTGTGGGTGGTGAAGCTTTAACACTTCCAGGAGAAGCACAAGTCGTTGCAGATTGGTCATATGTAATTGATGAAAGCAGCACATCAACAAGTATTGGTGACGAAGTGGCTAGAGGCAATTATGTAATAACCCTTGTTTCCGTCAAAAATGAAGGCAATTCCACTCGCGACCTTGGATCTGACTTCTTTCTGATGAGAGATGGAGAGGGCCGAACATATTCAATGAATACAGATGCTTCATTAGAATACCATCAAGTATTTAATACTGATGCTTGGCATTTAGAAGATATTGGACCATCGCTTATTGGTAAAATCCCAATTGTTTTCGATGTTTCTCCAGATTCCACATCCCTGGCACTAGTGGATAGCAAGAATACAGTCGAGCCTGCCGTTGTTTGGGATGCT
>JBFFVR010000261.1:0-2291 GCA_041570685.1 Promineifilaceae bacterium (SeqCode) | reverse complement strand
AGTCCCTTCGATAATCAATGAAAGGGATCGCTCGCTAAGCCTGGCGCTGTTTCCTTCATCATGCCAAAATGATTGGCTCTCAAGCAGGTGAAAGCGCAAGAAAGTTGCCAGCAGCAAAATGATTATCAGAATGGCAAGCGGGAGAAACCGCTTCATATCCTCACTTTTTTTGCTCAGGCGACAGGAAACCAAGAAGCCAAAAGAAAAGAATGGCTCCGCTGGTTAAGGCTATAACCGGGCGTAATCTCTGCCAAAGATAATAAATTTCTGGTTTTTCTTCCAAGTTTGAGGAGTCACTCATGGAAGTGTAACCAGTCAAAGTATGCCATGCCTCTGTAGGTGTAAAGTCGGGCTCGAGAAGACGGAAGTAATACCAGGGCTGATTCAACTCCAAATCCGTGGCTCTCTTAAAAAACCAATAATTGATTACGCCTAACCAGGGCCATTCTTCCTGCGCCCGTTCGTAGGCTTGAACCGCGTATCTACCTTGTTGTTCAGCATCGACCCGGCCGTAAGGATCATCCATCTCCTCAGGGACAGTATTCCAACCCGCTTCACTTATCCAGATCGGTTTTTGAGCATCCTCATATTTAACCATGAGATCGCGCAACAATAAGACATGTGGGTAATTAATTACTGTTGGTCGTAACCTTTGATCTGTTGGACCAGACCACAAACCATACCCCTGCGCGGATAGAATATCGAAGCAATCGCCAGCACCTGCCTTATACATGCGTTGAAGGAATATGAGATCATTCAAAT
Source organism: Promineifilaceae bacterium (SeqCode) (assembly GCA_041570685.1). Taxonomy (GTDB): domain Bacteria; phylum Chloroflexota; class Anaerolineae; order Promineifilales; family Promineifilaceae; genus UBA11865. The sequence continues at coordinate 1,529 of JBFFVR010000261.1, read as the reverse complement.
CACGACCATCCAGAGCAATGGTGGGTGATAGTGCTCCTGCCAATATGATAGCCTCTGGATCGGCCGACTTTATCCGGTTGTACCCTTCACACAATAGCTCGGTGAAAGCTTCTGGATCAACGTTTTGTTCGCCCCATTCTGGATAGATATTCGGCTCGTTCCACAGTTGGTAATAGGTGATCTGGCCACGGTATCTGGTTGAGACTGCCTCTACAAAGTCCCCATAGTCCTCGAAATTATCCGGTGGCGCATGTGTGCCGATAGTATCTGTCAAAGCTCGAGTCCAAGCAGGTGGATTGTCAAGCCGGGCAATAATTTCAATGTTGTTTTCTAGGGCTAGATCCACGATATTGTCATATTTTTCCCAGGCATCAATCCCAGCCGGATCATTTCGGCTGTCAACAAAATTATTCTTGCCGTGAATCTCGATATCTTCCCACGGGAATTGTTGGCGGATATAGGTTATTCCAGCATCACTCAACAATTGCAGACTTTCCTGTCTGACCTCTGGAAGGACCTCTTGTTGCAAAAAGGTATTCATGCCAAAGGAGGGAACATCAGAGTAAGTTACGCTAACATCAGCTGCCTGGTCAGGTTGGGGACGAATCGAACTGTAAAGCCAGTGGGTTAAACCCCGTAGCTGTCCCGGTAATTCCTCTTCGCCTGTTAACTCATAAAGCGACACGGTGCCAGGCCATAAAGCAACGATAAATATGATTACTAACAAAACTGGGACGAGCCATCGTGACATAGAGAATAATTATACCTCAGCCTTAATGGCCTGCTTTGTCGGCCTGTTTATATATGATAAACTCTCATTCATAGCTGTTGGAGTGTGGGGGCGCACCGGCCTGCTGCCCTGTTCATATGCTTAGTTAAGGCAAAGGAAGCCATGCTAACAACCATCGAAAAAGTTCTTTTCATCCTTCTAATAATTGTCGCAGGTATTGCCGCCTATATCACATTTAGCCAGATGGTACGAACGATTTTTCGGGGACAAGGCAAGATTAAAATCGATAATATTGGGGGGGCTATCTGGCGTCTTATACTTGCCTTCATAAATCAAGGCGAAATAATTCATCGCAGAAGGATAACTTCGCTTTTTCATTATGCTGTTGCCTGGGGATTTATTTTCTATCTCCTTGTCAATTTTATTGACGTTCTGGAAGGGTTTATTCCAGGATTTGTTTTTTTGGGCGATAGCACTGCCGGGGGGATATACCGCTTCTTGGCTGACCTCTTCACGGTCGCTGCCTTTACTGGTGTGGTTTATCTTCTATTACGACGTTTCGTTGCCAAAGACCAGCAATTAGTCATTAATGACAATGTCAAAGTTCATCCGAAGGCAGCAAAAGGAATTCGTAGAGACTCTTTGATTGTCGGCCTTTTCATTCTTTGCCACCTTGGGTTTCGTTTTCTTGGACAAAGTTTTCTTGTAGCGGCCGAAGGCGGCGATCAATGGCAACTATTCGCTAACCTTTTTTCAAATCTTTTCAGTGGATTGTCAACAGAAGCGCTAGAAGTAGGTT
>JBFFVR010000260.1:0-2334 GCA_041570685.1 Promineifilaceae bacterium (SeqCode) | reverse complement strand
CAAAGTTTTCCTTCACGAAGGGGATATTTCCGAAGAAGTAACCGAGAAAGATAAATATCGTCGCCCACAAGAAAGCACCAACTACGTTAAAAGTGAAAAATCGCCTGTAGTTCATGCTGCCAACCCCTGCCACGAAAGGCGCAAATGTGCGCACAATCGGCACAAAACGAGCTAAGATTATGGTCTTGCCGCCGTGTTTCTCGTAGAAGGATTGTGTTTTCTCAAGATATTCACGCTTCATAAAACGAATATCCTGGTCAAATGCTTGAGGACCTATCTTGTTACCAATCCAATAGTTAACGGTATCTCCCAAGACCGCAGCCACAAAGATGATGAGCCATAGCAACCATACATCGAGCGAGCCAAGGGCTGCAAAAGTGCCAGCAGCGAATAAGAGTGAATCTCCCGGCAAGAATGGCATTACCACAAAGCCTGTTTCTATGAAGACAATAAGGAACAAGATCGCGTAGGTCCAGGTGCCATAATTTTGAATGATTTCGTTTAAATATTGATCTAGATGCAATATGAATTCGATAAAGAAGTTGATGATCTCCATAATTTATCCTCGATTTCGTTTGATGTTAGTAAACGTATGTTTTTTATTCATAACCGAAGATACCGCAGATATCTGACGGAGTTTCTTGCAAGGCAAACTGATTTCTATCCATAACCGACCAGGCTCGTCAGATTTACGTTCAGTAAGCAACTTTAGAATAGGAAATCAGAGTAGAATCTGTTACTACGGATAGAGACATAGATTTGGAGGTAGAAATAATCAATGACAAAAATTCAATTTGGAACGGACGGTTGGCGGGCTCGAATAGCTGAGGAGTATACCTTTAACAATGTACGTCGCTGTACACAAGGTTTCGCTAATTTCCTTAAACAAGAAGGGCGAGCTGAGCAAGGGGTGGTCATTGGCTATGATCAACGTTTTCAAGCGGAAAACTTTGCAGCATGCGCTGCCGAGGTGATGGCAGCCAACAACATCCACGTCTGGCTGACCGAGAGCAACACGCCGACACCGACCATTTCACATGCTGTCGTGGACAAAGCGGCCGGCGGCGCCATCAATATTACGGCCAGCCACAATCCGCCAACAGATCTTGGTTTCAAGGTACGTGACCCGCAAGGCGGCGCCATTCCCCCCAATGATCTGAAACGAATTGAAGAACGCATCCCTACCAGAGTAGATGTCCCGCACCTCAAGTTGGACGATGCCATGAGTGATGGACTAGTGACAAAATTTGACGCGGCGCCAGCCTATATCGATCATCTACAAAGGCTGGTTGATATCAACAGGATCAAGGATGCCGAGATGGAAGTTTTGGTTGATTGCATGTGGGGTAACAGCGCCGGTTGGTTTCCGCGATTGCTGGATGATGGGGTGATCACCGTCAGTGAAGTCCAAAATACCCGTAACCCAGTTTTTCCTAACATGTTTCGTCCTGAACCGATTCCGCCAAACGTGGATTTCGGTTTGAACCATTCCCAGAAAATCGGAGCTGATATGACGATCATCACTGATGGTGATGCAGATCGTGTCGGACTTGGAGATGAAAATGGTGCCTTCATAGACCAGTTGCGAGTTTATGGTCTGCTGGGATATTACTTTTTGGAGGTACGTGGTGAAAGAGGGCCGATCGTCAAGACAATTTCTACAACCAAGATGCTCAATAAGCTAGCTAATAATTACAATGTGCCGGTTTATGAGACAGGTGTTGGTTTCAAATATATCGCGCCTAAGATGGTTGAGGTGGATGCCATGATTGGGGGAGAAGAGAGTGGTGGTTATGCTTTTCGTGGTCATGTTCCAGAACGTGACGGGATTTTAGCGGGTCTATTCTTGTTGGATATGGTGGTTGAAACAGGCAAGAAGCCTTCTGAACTGTTGGACTGGCTCTTTGATAAAGTCGGACCGCACTACTATGACCGCATTGACTCCCGTTTCGATCAAGCACGAAAACAAGAAATCTTGGCCAATGTCTCAAGGGCAAGACCAGACTCAATCGGCGGCTTACGCTGTACCGATATTGTGACCATTGATGGTCACCAGTTCGTGATGGAAGACGGTGGCTGGTTGTTGGTGCGATTTAGCGGTACTGAGCCAGTCATACGTGTCTACTGCGAAACGACGCATGAGGATCGGGTTGAAGCTATTCTGAATGATGGCTTGAAATTAGCCGGCCTTCGATAGTCAATAAAAATACAAGACGAAAGGAAGTATTAATCATGAAGATAATCATTTTTGCTGGTGGATCCGGTCGTCGTCTATGGCCAATCAGCCGGGTTAAGTCACCGAAACAATTCGAGCCAATAATCGACAAGAAGTCT
>JBFFVR010000259.1:0-2349 GCA_041570685.1 Promineifilaceae bacterium (SeqCode) | reverse complement strand
GAAGAAATTCTTCGTTGCGACGCACTAGAAACTCGATATTCTCATCGGCCGCATAATATTGAACATCGATCACATCATCGACCTTGTTGCCATTAACAGCTAGGAGAATATCGCCTGATATAAGTCCAATCTCACTCGCTAGTCCCCCCTGGACCACCTTCGAAATCCTTCCGCCTTGATGCTTTGTCCAGTCGATTTCAGTAAAGTAGGTCATGCTATCTTAGATGAGGCGGCTAAATGTGATATATATTCTAATTCCATAATCTGTTTCAAGATTTGCTCAACAGATCGACCGCTTGTATCGATTCTGATAGCATCGGGCGCTTGTCGCATTGGCGAATGCTCTCGGTTAGCGTCGAAGTCGTCGCGACGAATAATGTCAGCCAAAATATCATGGTAGTTTGATTCTTCACCACGCGAAAGATTTTCGTGCCATCGACGCTTTGCTCGTTCTTCGGCAGAAGCTACGACATATAGTTTTAAAGGGGCAGCGGGTAACACCACAGTCCCGATATCCCGGCCTACCACAACTACTTCTCCTCGACTCGCCATCTCCCTTTGACGTTTTACCAGGTTTATCCGAACACCAGGGTATGCAGAAACCTGTGAGACCTTGGCATCGACTTCGGCCTGCCGAAGGTTCCAAGTAACATCAAGATTATTTAGAAAAACAGTGTAAAAACGACCGTCATCATAACCCATGGGAGAAACTATAGACATTTCGAGATGTTTTGTCAGTTCAACGACCGCTTTTTCATCATCGATATCAGCCTTTTCTTGTATGGCCGCCCATGTTGCAGCACGATACATGCAACCTGTATCAATCAATAAGTAGCCCAGTTCATCGGCAAGCATTCGTCCTATAGTCGATTTGCCCGATGCGGCGGGACCATCTATCGCAACTACTTTTTCGGCGACATCCATATCTAGGTTTTGATCTCCTAAGTTTTATGCGTGTTATCAAAGCAATATTGTTCCAGATTGCTGTATGGCTCTTAACTTGCAATCTTTCGTAATTCAGTTGTCTCCCTGGCAGTCAATGGCTTCCATTGACCCGGTTTCAGATTCCCCAACTCTATCGGACCAATTTTTATGCGGATTAACCTCACAACAGGATAACCAAGGCGCGCGGCGATGCGTCTTATTTGCCGTTTTCGACCTTCTCGCATGACAATTCGCAGCCGTGAACGAGTTGAATCTTGCCCAAGCAGCTCAATATTGACTGGGGCAGTCATCTTACCTTCAAGTTTTATTCCCTCACGCCAAATATCGAGACCTTCAGGACTGATAATACCTTCAAGCGTGACCAAATACACTTTTGTATGTCCAAACCGTGGATGGGTAAGTTTGTGAGTTAGCGGACCATCATTTGTCAATAGGATTAAGCCTTCGCTTTGCTTATCAAGCCTTCCAACTGGATAAAGATGACCTTGTATAGGTACTATGTCGCGTATCGTGGGCCTGTTCTGGTTCAATTCATCAGTAGTAGATGACAAGACGCCTTTTGGTTTATTTACTTTAATGTAAATTGGCTCGGGTTGTTTAAGGCTTTTCCCGTCGATAGTAATGGTGTCCCGGTTGGAATCTGCCCTTTGCCCAATGGTTGCTACTTTCCCATTTAACCTTACTCGACCAGCTGAGATAATCCTTTCGCATTCCCGGCGGGAACCATATCCTGAGCGAGAAAGAATCTTCTGTAATTTTTCAGACATGGGTTAGGTTCGAAACAACCATGATAAAACGCAGTTTTCATTCTCGACTCGAAGTCCGATCACCTTTAGCATGATGGCTCTATTCCTCCTCTTCGGTGGGGTTTGGGAGATCATCGAGCGAATTCAATCCAAAATATTGCAGAAATTCAGGCGTAGTTGAATACAAAATCGGCCGACCGGGACTATCTAGCCGTCCTACTTCCTCAATTAAACCCAAATTTAATAGTGTCCTTAACGAACTGTCTGTATTAACGCCTCGAATTTGATCGATCTGCGGCCGGGTTACCGGCTGCATGAAAGCCACGATTGCCAGAGCTTCCAAAGCTGGATGGCTCAGGCGCGTTGTTGATTCAAGCCCCAGAAAGCGTTCGACGACCGAAGAGCTTTCAGGAGCGGAGGTCAATTGCACATTACTGCCGCTCCATTGCAAACGCAAGCCTCGAAGCTTGTATTCTTCTTCAAGACTCGCAAGTAGTTGACGTACCACAGCAGGCTTTGTTTCTAGAGCTCTCGCAAGACGCCCCATCGAAACCGGACCGCTGGCGACAAACAGAACACTCTCAATTAATGAGGTCAAACTAATGTTGTCTTCATAACTTTCAGAGTTTCTTGCCATCAAAGTATCCTTGGTGTGTCT
>JBFFVR010000258.1:0-2376 GCA_041570685.1 Promineifilaceae bacterium (SeqCode) | reverse complement strand
CATTACCTTAACCTCATCGCCGATTTTGGCCCCAAGAAGGGCTTTTCCTAGCGGGCTCTCTATCGAAATCCGGCCGTCAGCTGGATCTGCCTCGGCTGGACCAACCAAATGATAACGTTCTTTCTCATCAAATCCGATTTCAACTACGGTCACCCAATCGCCTACACGAACAAACTCGTGCGGATCGTCCGATTCGTCGATGAGTTGGTAGTTGTTTAAAATTTCCTCTAATTCCTGAATCCTGCCTTCTAAAAAGGAAAGTTCATTCCGTGCGGCTTCTAATTCTGCGTTTTCGACAAAATCGTCATCTTGACCATCTTGAAAAGCATTATGGAGGCGATCGGCTAGAGCTTCCCTTGCATCCTTCTGGAGATACTTAAGCTCCTCTGTCAATTTTTTCAGACCAGTTTCCGTTAGCAGATGCGGTTTTGTAGTTATCATTTCAGTCCTTTTAAACGCAAAAACCGCCAAGTTAGCGGTATTGCAAAGTTAACATTATGTTACCTACTTTCATGGGCAGGCAAGGGATTATACCAAATTCGCTTGCATTGTAAAGAGCAGTTCAGCTAAACTCCCAGGTCATGGTAACGAAACGACAGCTTGGCCTAATCCTGGCGTTCTTTGGCTTTCTCCTAACATTAGGAATCTTTGCTGTAGAGTGGTTTGAAGCTGGCAATTTTCAAGGGATTGGTCCACTTCAAAGAATTGCCCTGATAATCTCTTTTGCGATTCTTGTACTAGGATTTACATTGCTCCCTTTCGGTGATCGCCCGGCCTGATCTTTCTTCTTCACGATTTTTACCCTCATTCAATTTTTCGAACCATGTCTGAAATTGCTAGGTTAAGAAATAGTCTTGATGTTCGCCCCCGCTGGACTTATATTGCCTATCTACTAATCGGCCTGGTCCTTATCGTTTTCATTGGCTACTTCATTATTTATAACATCTACGCTTTCTCTCTCTTCCGTTTCCCCTTTGATTTTGACCAGGGAGAAGGTTTTGAGCTTATGGACACGGTTTTATTTAGCCAAGGGCAATGGCCATACCAGGACAACAACAGTTATCCTTTCTATTCCTCAAATTACCCTCCTGTTTTCCACTTGGTCATTGTCCCATTAATTTGGCTATTTGGCCCGCAATACTGGACAGGCCGGGTCGTGGCTTACATAGGAACGTTGATCACGGCCGCAGCCATTGGTTATGCTGTCCAGCGGGAGAGTCGAAGAATTTGGCTCTCAATCCTTGTTGGGCTAGCGTTTTTGGCTTCAAATTATGTCTATCATGTTGGCCCACTTTTCAGGCAGCACATGTTTATGGTGATGTTTGAGACATTAGCCGTGGTCTTGGTAACTGTTGTGGTCCAAGGTGAGGAAGAAACAGGTAAACGCAACAACTTGGGACTACTAGGTGTAATGGTGTTATTATTACTTGCTGGCTATACGAAACAATTGGCTTACGCCACCGTTATCGCCATCTTCGGTTTCCTTTTTTTGCGCCAAACCAAACGAGCTGTCTTATGGGCCATACCTTTTGCCACCGCCACGGCCCTCATTTTTTTCATTATCGACAGCGCCACGAACGGCCAATTGTTAACCAACACCATTACGGCCAATATCAACCCTTATATCCCTGCTCAAGGCATCGGCCTTTTACGACAATGGTTTGAGCTGCATACGATCCTTACAATAGCTGCTGTAACGCTAGCCTTTTACCAACTTTATTTTGAGCGACTTTCAGCGTATGCCATATGGTTTGTGATTGCGGCTGCCAATGGGATAACCGCTGGCAAATGGGGTGCAGGCGAGTCTTATTTTGCCACGGCCATCGCGGCCAGTTGCATTCTGACAGGTCTGGTAGCCGGCCGGCTTGTCACATGGAGCGAATCTAAAGGACCAAGATGGTATGTGGCTGTAATGTCCATCATCGCCTTACTGTTCCTGGTTCAAGCCAACAAGGTATTTCACTGGCCAACCCATACACCCGCTTTACGAACGATTGCCTCGGCAGTTGGCAAACCCGTGGAAACATTTGTTGCCCCGCAAACCTCATGTTCAGCACCTCGAGCGGCCGTAGCCATTCCCTATGTGGATTCGGCCGGTGTAGGATTGCTTGGCCGGCCGCCTAATGACCAGGATATTGAAGCTGGCAAACGGATAGCACAATTCGTATCGAGTGGTGAAACTGCAGCTTTCAGCGAAGAGGCCGGCTTCAATTTTTATGCGGGCCGCGATGTAATCACCAATCCCACACAATTGTTAAATCTCTACAATAATGGACAGGTAGACTTGACCGAGATGATAGGTATGCTTGATAATCAACAATTTGACTCGGTTATCTTTCGAGCACAGTTTTATCCTCCACCTGTGCTCGAGGTCAT
>JBFFVR010000257.1:0-2379 GCA_041570685.1 Promineifilaceae bacterium (SeqCode) | reverse complement strand
GCTCAACCGCGACGTTATGGCAAAAAAATGGATTTACATACGATCTTCAAATACCTACCCTTAAAATATGCAGAGATACTTGTAAATTCCGGAAGTATAAAAATTGGGACCCTTTATAGTTACAGGGATATTGAAGAGTTTGGAGATGAAATCGGGGATAAAGTAATCGAGCGATTTTACCCCCTGCATGTGCCTGTAGAATCTTCGCCTCCCGATAACGACTCGATGGAGCCTGCCGATCCTGATCGATTCGATATTAACCGGGAAATGGCTCAGACAAGAATTCAAGTCGACGAATTATTGGCTGAAGGCTCAATTTCGGAGGCTGAGGATTATATGGAAGAACGACGCCAATATTTCTGGGAGAATGGCTACCGGTTCCGAAAGCTGAATCAAGCATTCTTTGCTTTTTACGGTGCCTATGCCGATACGCCTGGCGAGCAGGGAGATGATCCCACCGGACCAGCCATCTTGGCAATCCGTGAAGATAGCACTAACTTGCGTGAGTTCCTCGACCGAATGGCATCGATTACCTCGATCGAAGGGCTACAGCAAGAAGCTGCTCTCGTTTCAGGTTTAGGAGACTAAGACGGCTAACCTATAATGGATCTGTATCCGTCGAATTACCGGATTGCTTAGACGACAAATCGCTAACAAGCTCTCTTAAGAGAGCAGCGGTACGATTGGCCACCCGCCAATACTCTTCATCGGTAACCGGAAGAAGAAGGTACGAATCCAGATCGGCGAGGGCGGATTCGTACTGGCCCCGTTCTTGAGAAATCATTGCCCGATTCAAGAGAGCAGGCCCATATTCGGGATCATCTGCGAGCAGCGCATCGAAATCGGATATTGCTTCGTCTAGCATTCCCAATTCTCGATAATAAATAATACCCCGATCTAATCTGGCTTCCCTTAGATTTGGATCGAGATTGAAGGCTTGGGTGAAACGACGAATCGCTTGTTGATGTTCCCGCGAGAAATTGCTTTTGTTGCCGAAATTCCGGTGAAGACTTCCCCACATGTATAACGTTCGGGCTAGAAGAAGACGCCACATAATATTTTTGAACCATCATCCGTATAGGGGTGTTTTCTCAACAACAAAACACCTCTATGGTCTGTCTAACGGCTGGTTTATTCGCGTTCACTCAACCATTTTTCACATTGCATGGCAGCCGCGCAACCCTGGCCCACCGAAGTAGCAATTTGCCTATACATCGAATCTTGTATTTCACCTGCCGCAAATATTCCTGGTACATTGGTGCGCATCTTTTCATCAGCGATGACATATCCATGCTCATCCATTGCCAATTGCCCTTCAAGGAATTTGCTATTGGGAAAATGCCCTATATAAATGAAAACACCGTCCGTTGCAATTTGTTCAGTTTGCTCATTTTTTAGGTTAGAGGTGGTGACGGAGTTTACCATGCCATTACCACCTATTTCATCGACAACCGAATCCCAAACGAATTCGATTTTTTCATTGGCAAAGGCTCTATTTTGCAATGCCTGGCCTGCTCGCAATTCATCGCGTCGGTGAATAATTCGAACCTTGTTGGCGAACTTGGTTAAGAAAAGCCCCTCCTCAAGAGCACTATCCCCACCACCGACAACAACCACATCCTTCCCTCTAAAAAAGAAGCCATCACAGGTTGCGCAAAAGCTAACACCCCGGCCGATGAAATCATCTTCACCGGGCACACCAAGACGTCGTGGTGAAGCACCGGCCGTTACGATCACCGACTCAGCTTCATATTCCTTTCCGTTGGTTTTGATGTAGAAGGGAGAGCCTTTGCTAAAATCTACTTCAATGACCTCATCATATTCAACTCGAGCGCCAAATCTTTCAGCTTGACGATACATCCGATCTACCAGGTCTGGTCCTGTTAGATCAGTTTCTGGGAAACCAGGATAATTTTCTACTTCGGCTGTAATAGAAATTTGTCCACCCAATTGATTGCCGATCATTACGAGAGGATTCAAGGTAGCTCTGGCGGTGTAAATAGCGGCTGTTAGCCCAGCCGGGCCAGAACCAATTACTACGACTCGTTCTTTTTCCTTAGTCATGAGTTTCTCGGGTTTAGTTATGGATATTAGCGGACACAAGTGCCCTGAAATCAGTCAATAAAAAGCGCCCATTACCTATGACGAACGCTATCCGATATTGTATCTTACGGTCATGCCGTAAACAATAGCTGAAGCATATGCATGGCGTGGCATCGTGACCGTAAGCCAACCAACACTTTTAGTTTTACTCAACTCAAGGTGCAAGCTACTTTTCCAAGTGATGGCAAACCATTTTCATTACTCAACCTCCCAACTTTATTTAAAGAGGAAGATAGGAATGGAAGGAACTACCTTTGCCAAGTTCACTCTCCACCT
>JBFFVR010000256.1:0-2385 GCA_041570685.1 Promineifilaceae bacterium (SeqCode) | reverse complement strand
GCCGCCACGGCCTCGTCCCACCGTTAATGGTCCAGTAGGGTTGGCGCTAACAAACTCTACCTGGGCGCGTTTGCCAGCACCCAGATCAAAAGAGCCAAACTCATAACCTTCAGCCAAAATCTGCTCCACTTGATTTTGCAAAAAGGGAATGCTCAATCGAAAATTAATGAATCCAGGTTCTACAACTGTGATCTGATCAATGTAATCTACTTCGGCAAACTGAGTGACGATCGTTTCGGCAATGCGTTTCGGGGCCATCCTAGCTAACCGGGCCATCTGCATGGCCGATGGGCAGGCATAGTCACCAAATTTCACATCCCTGGGTTTTTCAACAACGATTTCCGGGATATCAAAGGCGGGGAGATTTCCGGCACTTTGGCCTAATTGAATCGCTTGTTTAACTCGCTCCGCGAGATCGTATCGTATTCTCATACTTCATCTTCCATCTGGCTGGCATTGTCGATGGCATTCACAAATGTCCAGGACTCTAGGTCATTCACTAGCTCTGAACGGCGGGCATTGTAGCATGCTTAATAGGCGGTAACAAACCTTCAAAAGTGATAGAATTTGGTCTCCGACCCTGTGCTTATTATCAGGCTACACAAGTCTGCTACTTGTTGAGTGCTCTCCGAACAAACATTATACTTGCTGCTCGATCGCGACCATCAAATTGCACTGCCAATACGATCGTAGACCAGCAATGTTTCTGTTGCTGTTTTCTCCCATGAAAACTTGGCGGCCTGTTTTAGCCCCTTTTCTTTCATGTCAGTAGCTAGATCTGTCTGCACAATCGCAGAAATGATGGCGCCACCAATTTGGCGTTCGTCATCTGGGTCCAATGCAAAACCTGCATCCCCAACCACTTCAATTAGGGAGCTGCTCTTACTCGAAATCACGGGAACGCCGCTTGCCATCGCCTCGAGTGGGGGCAAACCGAATCCTTCATGCCGGCTCAGGAAGGCGAAGGTACTGGCTCCTCGATATACAGCTGGCTTATCCTCCTCATCAATATAGCCAACCCATCTTACAAAAGAACTCAAACCCAGATCGTTTATGTAAATTTCGTAATCGGGAAACCTGCTCGATGATTTTTCCGGAGGCTTTCCAGCAAGAACCAAAGGATAATCTTCGCCCAAAGCCCGAGCAACATAGGTATAGGCAACGAGCAAGGTCGTTACATTCTTATGGATTTCGTAACCGCCCAAATAGAGCACGTAAGTTTCTGGCAAATCATACTTTCTTAGGACCGCCATATCCACCAACAAATCTACTTGTGGATTGAAACGTTTATCCACAGCTAGATAGATGGCTGTCACGTCTCTTTCTGCTATCGCTAAATGATTGATGATGTCCTTTTTGCTAGCCTCAGAATCCGTGATCACATGCTCTGCTCCACGGGCACTTGCACTAACCAGAGCATTGTATAAACGGGCGGTAAGACCTCGCCGGTATTCTCTCACGAGCATCGTTGTCAGATCGTGAACCGTTACAACTACTGGAATCGAGGAATGCAGTGGAGAGCCCCAGTACGGTACGTGAGAAATATCCGCTCCGATACTTTTGCAAGCACGAGGAAAAGCTATCTGCTCGAAAAACACCTTTCCGAAATGCCCAGGCCGCGTCGGAATAAACAGGACATCGACGCTGGGTGGCGCATCAATCGCAGAGGAATCTGGCGTCTCTTGGGGAACAACCAGCGTGATATCCAGGTCGGAAACCAGGCGGTTTAAATGATAAACGAGCTGGCGTGTATATTGTCCGCTGCCACTATTCGGCCGGTTCCAGAAATAGGCATTAATGGCCACATGCATGGTCGAAGTGTAATCGATGCTTAGAGGTAGTCAACCAATCTGACAAATAACTGACTATTTGTCTTCTCAGAGCAGGACATTATTGCTCATATCAATTAAGATCCCTTAGTAATACCGTCCCTAAACTAACTTCTGGTCCTACCAGCTGGTCAGATGTCTCCTGTTTCAGGAACACCAGGATATCGTACTGGCCGGCAGGCATGCGATCCATGGACAGTTCATAATTGCCGTTGTAAAGCTCATCTTGTTGCCAATAAGCCGTTGGATGTTCGGGAAAGAGGGATTGACAAATAGGGGTAGTGTCTATAATTTCGTGATTTATCGGTCTAATCTCGAAGCATATATCATAATTTGCAGGGGTTAAATGGCTTGTTCCCCAAGTTATTCGCGCCTGCAAGTCCTCATTCGACTGCATTTCGGCCGTTGATAGCTGCCAATCGATTATGCCGATGCTCGGTGACAACTCATATTGAAAAGTATAATCCCGACCATATTGCGGACTCGTTCGATAGACACTCAAAACTTCATCTTCATATACTGGATCTAGCGGTAGCCAATCCATGAATTCATCCAG
>JBFFVR010000255.1:0-2395 GCA_041570685.1 Promineifilaceae bacterium (SeqCode) | reverse complement strand
GTGGCGGTGCCAGATCAGGTGTCGGCTGATTTAGGGGATGAAATGATCATTTTGAATGGGCAAACAGGTCTTTATTATGGTCTTGAGGGTTTTGGAATTCCAGTTTGGAAGCTCATTCAAAATCCGATCTCAATCCAAACCATCTGTGATACCATCCAGGCTGACTACGATGTTGAACCTGAACTTTGCCGGGATGATATTACTTCTTTAATGGCAGAGCTTTTAGACGAAGAAATGGTCGAGATCGATAGGCAGCGATGACTATATTTCCAATCCCTTAATACTTGAGTGAAAGTCTTATTGGGCGAAGAGATTCTGGAGATAAAGCGGCATATAAAATCAGCTAGGGTAGAGTAACGGTCGACCTGAGTAATTTAAATGCAACACCGATTTTTTTGATCGGTAACCCAATGTTGTATAGAAGATCTTCCAAAATTGCTGAAAGTATGGTGTAGTGTATTAAGTTATTTTTAAGATATATTTTTTTGGAATTGGGTGGTTAAACATATTAATCCAAACTTTCCCATCCTTATGCAATCAAGAAGTTAGGGGAAAATTCTTATGAAAAAGCCTTATATAAGATCAAAGCTAAACCGCTATGGCACTGTAGAAACTCTAACTAAGAGCTATAATAATTTTTACCGAAAAAAACCGAAGAAAGATAAAAGTTGGAAAGATAAACTAACAAGCTAATCTTCTTTGGGAAATGCATGTGCTATATTGATTGATACTTGAGTCGATCATCAGTTTAAGTGCGAGTTTGTTGGCCAGGGTCAGGTTTATGCTTGACCCTGGTTTTTTTATATCCCTAGTTTGTTGATGAATGTTCGCATCAATGTTGAGATATAACCAAAAGTTGTGGATTGGCTAACGAAAAGAGGTGGCGTATCCTCGTAGGTGTTGAAACCTATAAGGCGGACAAAAGCCGCAAGGAGGACACGCCATGTGCAACCATACCACATTCTCTGAAACCATTCGAGATGAAATTCACCTGAGTTTAGATGAGCTTGCTCGACGAGGTGCACAACGAATGCTGGCCGTGGCCTTACAGGCTGAAGTAGATGAATATATTCGCCGCAATGAGGGCGAACGAGACGAAAACGGTCATGCCCTGGTTGTGCGCAACGGTCGCAGCCGAGAGCGGACTATCCAATGTGGTGCCGGCGAGCTGAAGATCCAGGCACCACGGGTTCATGATAAGCGTCCCGAGCAACATTTTACCAGTTCGATCTTACCACCCTATATGCGTAAGTCGCCTCGCTTGGAGGAAGCTGTGCCCATTCTCTATCTCCGCGGCCTTTCTACCGGTGACTTTGGCCCAGCCCTATCTGCCCTTCTGGGTGAAGAAGCGCTTGCCGGTTTCTCGTCGACCACAGTCACCCGGCTGCTAACTGTTTGGCAAGACGAGTACAAAGCCTGGCGTAAACGTTCGTTAGCAGACAAGAACTACGTCTACCTTTGGGCCGACGGTGTTTACTTCAACGTCCGTCTGGGCGATGATCGCTTAGCCTGCCTGACCCTTATTGGTGTCCTGCCCGATGGCAACAAAGAGGTGGTGGCTCTAGAAGATGGCTACCGGGAGTCAACCGAGTCCTGGAAAACACTTCTCCGGGATCTTAAACGCCGGGGCATGGCAGCACCCAAGTTGGCCATTGCTGATGGCGCTCTCGGCTTTTGGGCTGCTTTGGGCGACATCTATCCTGAAACAGAGGAACAGCGCTGCTGGGTTCACAAAATCGCCAACGTGCTGGATAAGCTGCCCAAACGACTCCAGCCACGGGCGAAATCCCACCTGCATGAAATCATGCGGGCTGAAGGCCGAGACACGGCTCTGCAGGAGCTGGCTCGTTTCCAGGAGGAGTACGCAGCCAAATATCCGAAAGCGGTGGAATGCCTGACCAAAGATGTCGACACCCTTTTTACCTTTATGGACTACCCGGCCGCCCACTGGCTTCACCTGCGCACCACCAATGCTATTGAATCCACTTTTGCCACTGTTAAAGCCCGTACTCGAAAAACCAAAGGCGCTGGGTCGCGTGATGCCGGCCTGGCCATGGCTTTCAAGCTGCTCACTCAGGCCGAAAGGCGTTGGCGACGGGTTAATTCGCCCCACCTGGTCGCACTCATTGCGACCGGTGTTAAGTTCCCGAATGGTAAGACGCGCATTCTGCCAGGCTTGCCATCTGATTCTGTTGTTAACCTACAAGTGGACGCCGCCCTTGAACCGGCGATCCACAACATTTGACAATATCTCAACACATTTGAAAAGACGGACAACATGACAAACCTCGATAAGGTTAATCTGCCGTAACTACTCAGGCCACCCTTCAGTTGTCAGAGGCATGAAGGGAACGCCAACAAAAGCATCGTAAATGGCATCAATAACATTGACATT
>JBFFVR010000254.1:0-2415 GCA_041570685.1 Promineifilaceae bacterium (SeqCode) | reverse complement strand
GCAATAACCGATCAACAGCATGCGGATCATCAGCTCGGGGTCGACCGACGGTCGTCCAGTATTTCTGTAGTACGGTGCCAGGTGTTCGCGAAGGTCGGTGAAATCGAGGAAACGATCGATGGATCGCAGAAGGTGATCCTGGGGGACGGGGTCTTCGAGATTAAATGCGTAGAACAGCTTGTCTTGAGGCTTGTCGTTGCTGCCCATCATCGGACATCGCTCCGGCAATCAACACCCGCGTATTATCTCATCAATCTATTTTCGAGCCGAGTTTTTCAACAAAATAGGCCATGAGCTGCCATACAGAAACTATCTGCTTTTTCCACTAATTCACACGCCCAAGGTGAATTACTTCCTTGGCTTTTAGCATTTCACGGCCTAATACTAATTCTGCAATATCAAGCAGGCAGTACTCGATGAGAGTCATATTCTAGGGCATTAGGAGTTACATATGTTTAATTGGTTATTTACGAACAGAAGAACGAGCGCGCCCCTTACCCCCAAATCGGCAATTAGAGAAGTAGCGATGAGAGCAAGTATCGCCGTCAAGCTCAGAAATCATAATGCGGAAGAAGATACGACGATCTCGGAATTCTCCCTGGTAGGCGATAAAAAATCTGTAGAGACCACAAGCAAGATTACGTTGAATACAGATTATGATGTTTGGGGTAAAGCTAACCCCAGGGAAACGGGCAAATGGAATAAGGAAATTCGACAGAACAGGCAAAGGATGGGGATTGGTAAGCGTTCTACTAAGCCTCGGTAAAAAACGTTTGAGCTGATTACCACAGGCTCACGGATAACCCCGATTTTCTGCTTATTGGGAGCTATTGTTTCTAGCTGAAATGCTGGCATTTGGATTCGATTTAATCCCCTCAACGCCTGTTGGAGGCGCGATTCAGCTCTGAATATCTCGTTTTAAAATATCTTTCTTGGGGCTATTATCATCGCCCATCCAAGAAAATTATGCGTCAGCCTCCTCTATAGCAGACCCTTATAAACTAGGGCCAGGCGGCGATCTCCGGCCAACAGCGGCCGCCCAGCTAGTGAAGCGATAATATGTTATCAGGTCAAAAACCATATAGTTCCGCTGTTAGGCGACCAAAATAAAGCAGCCGTAGCCCTTGCAATATGTACCAATATTGGTACACTCATTGAGTGCCAATGGATCGGCCCATCCCCGTACTTTTCTTTCAACTCGATTCCGGACGAGAGCCAGTACGAGAATGGCTTAAAAACCTATCCAGAGACGATCGAAAAACGATAGGTGAGGATATCAAGACATTGCAGCTTGGCTGGCCCATAGGAATGCCATTAGCAAGAAAGATGGGAAACGACCTTTGGGAACTAAGATCTACATTGTCATTCGGAATTGCGAGAGCATTTTTTACGATTTATCAGAACAATATTATTTTACTACACGGCTTCGTTAAGAAGTCCCAGAAAACTCCACCGAATGAATTGACTATAGCCAAACGTAGATTAACTAAGTTGAGAACGTAATCATGTCCCGGCGAAATATTGGAAGCGAATTTGACAGATTTCTCGAAGAAGAAGGTCTGCTCGAAGAAACCACGGCTACGGCCGTGAAACGGGTTATTGCCTATCAGCTTGCCGAGAAAATGGCTAAAGACAAACTTACTAAAGCGGAAATGGCGCGTCGAATGGACACAAGTCGATCCTCTTTAGATCGATTGCTTGATCCTGATAATTCCTCGGTAACGCTGCAGACACTGCAAAGTGCAGTCCAGGCGTTGGGTGGCCGGCTAAAAATTGAAATAGATTTTCACGAGAATGCAGCGTGAGTCGCCTAACAAGCGCATGCAGACGCTTACAATTCGATATTGGATAACGCTGGAGGGGGTGCCTTTGGTTTTCGCTGGGCAAACACCACTCGCAAAATAGCAACAACAGAAAACACGATCAAAACCACAAGAGCAAACTTTATCTTATCCATGCTATTTGCCCTTTTTTTGAGCGGCCACTAATCGATCGTAATATTCTTGTGCTAACCATCTAGCCTCACGGATTTGATCAAGTTGCATTTTCGCTTCGAGGCAATTTAATTTTCGCTTTCCCCTACTTGAATTTTGAAAGGCTGCTACTTTGCACCACGCGTAAGCCTTTACAAGGTTCCGCGTAACACCTTGTCCTCGGGCATACAAAGTGCCTAATCTATGTTGTGCCTGACGAGACCCATTAATTGCTGCAAGCTGATACCACTTAAAGGCTTGCTTGTAGTCTCGGGCCTTTTCTTGGCTTTTTTGAAATAGCTCACCCAGTTCAAACTGGGTGATGCAGCTTCGATCTTCGGCATATTGAACCATTACCTAATCTCCGGCCAACTACAGTACAGCTTTATCGGAATAAGCAGTAAAAATCCCAATAATAGACAACAAACTCTCTACTGTGAGG
>JBFFVR010000253.1:0-2442 GCA_041570685.1 Promineifilaceae bacterium (SeqCode) | reverse complement strand
GAAATAACTCTTCACGGACGACGTTCACCATGTCTATCTCCGGCAAATATCGATCTCTCTGGCCTTAAGATGCCAAACTCCTCTTTTCTTTAAAACGTTGTCTAACTCTATCCTGGTAACAGGAGGTTGTCTAAAACTATATTGATTCACTACTGCGAAGGGTAGGAGGAAACCAGGATTATAACTTGCTTTGAGGCTAAGAAAAATGCCAATCAAGACATCGGAGCTCGATAAGCACATTGAAACCGAGCCTGTATTTGACTTGGTAGATAACGTTATGGGCTGAAATCGAAAAGCGATATGCCAGTCAAGTCGGCTAAACTACCCTCTACAACTTTGTCTTGGCAAGGCTGTTTAGCAGACCTTTAGGTTGACGAATGGTGGTTAGATCATCAGGTATTTCACATGATGTCTTGCGATTTTTCCAGAAACAATCTTTCTGTTATTTGAGCAGGCCACAGAAGCTCGAAACGAGCGATTAGGAATGTTGCTTAATTAGCACCCGAACTAACCGCTGTCTTGGCCACGCCGGCTGCTGCTCCATTGGCACTCCTGGCCTTTCCAATTCTTGGTGAGACTAATGTGCCGCCAACCGCCAGATACTCATAGCCACTTTCAACCAAGGCGTCATAATCAGGTATCATCCTTCTTCCGTCAATTACGAGATAAGGAGGCTGAACCGACTTCTGAATCGTCCTTGATAATCCGCGGAACTCCTCCCAATCTGTTGATATAAAGAGGGCATCACTATCTTTTATCGCTTCACTGGCGGTATTATGATAACTTATCCGCTCAAACAGGTGGTTACTTTCCGGATCAAACCAGGTTCTTGCATCTTCCATCGCCAATGGATCATAGGCACGGATCGAGCTAACTCCTCGCGCCAGGAGCGATTCCACAACTTTAAGAGCGGAGGAATCACGCATGTCGTTTGTGCGCTTCTTGAAAGCAAGACCGAGAATAGCCACCGATTTATTATTAAAATTAAAACCGGCTTCGTGTACGGCCCTATCGATCAGATAAGTCTTTTGGTACTCATTGATGTTATAAACCGACTGCAAGAGATCGGTGGAGCGTCCGTTGCGGTTGAACTGATAGATCAAGGACTGTATGTCCTTGCCAAAACAGCTGCCACCGGCCCCATTACTGACGTACGATCCCCAGGTGCTAATTCTAGTGTCGGCTGAAACGCCGAGTTTCAAATCCTCCATCAGGATATTGTCAAAAGATTCACCTAAACGAGCTCCCACACCGTTCCAGAAGGAAATATAGGTAAGTAACAAGGCATTAGCCATGTATTTTATTGCTTCAGCCGTCTCCGGCGTCGTTTCGATATATCGAATACGCACATGGTTCACAAATTGAGGGTAAACGCGTCGGATTAGTTCAAGATCTTCCTTAGTATCCGCGCCAACAACGACCCGGTCTGGCTTTCTGGATGCCTCTACCGCGTTTCCTTGAGGTAGAAACTCAGGGTTGGAAGCTACACCGAAATTTTCTACCCCGTGCTCCGTTAAGACCTGCTCAAGAAGCCTGGCAGAACCAATAGGCACCGTGCTTTTGTTTACCAAAACAATTCGATGGTTTGTCGACCGTTTTGCCAGCAGTTTTCCTAAATGGTGGGCAGCGTTCAGGTAATGTTCTAAATTTGTCGATCCATCTAATTTCGGTGGTGTTGGCAAACACATGAATACGACATCGGTATCATCGATAATTGAATCGATCTCTGTTGTGAAATAAAGATATTGATCCTTATTTTCCTCGATAACATCGGCTAATCCCGGTTCATTAACATAACGTTCAATCTGTTCCCGCTCACCAGACCGATAGGCATCGACGCGTTTTTGCGAGATGTCATAGGCATAAACTTGGTGACCATATTCAGAACATACAGCAGCATGTGTCAGTCCAACAAAACCTGTTCCAACAACGATAATCTTCATCAGGAATACTCCTCAAATTGGTGTCGCAATTTCGATAAGAATCGAGCTTATCGATCTATTTAAATCCGAATTTTGGCAATAAGTACAAACTGTCAAATATTCTAAATAACGTCATTCAATAATATACACTATTTTCCAAGATTGGGGTCGACTCGGCAACAGATCAGTACAAAAGGGTAAGACGAAGACTTCAGTAGCATATCGAATAGCTTCATAAAGAGACTTTTTATCTATTCTGTAACATGATGCTTGCAGCCTCATGTCCAATTCCTACGGCAAAGTTAGTTCCCCTGTCCCAAGGATATACTTGGCTCATCCCAGCCAAATCAAGATTCTTCACCGGCGTTTGTATGGCGGGAATATTTTTTGAGTGATTTTTTTCTGGTACCGGTTGGGCATAAGGCGTGCGAAACAGCCAGCTTTTGCGTACCCAATCATTTTGGAATTCTGGATTAAACTTGGATAACTTGGCTAAAAAGTAGTCTTGCAGCTCCTCCTT
>JBFFVR010000252.1:0-2457 GCA_041570685.1 Promineifilaceae bacterium (SeqCode) | reverse complement strand
GTGTTCATGTTTTACACAGCCAGAATTAATCTGGATGGCCAGCCGTTTTAGGAAGAAAATCCTAATACCAAGGAGATACTCGACTAATTCTCAGGAAAATAGTCTACGATTTCTACTCGCAGAGGTTATCGCCAGGGCAATAATTGCTTGATAAATCTTACAGTGCTTGACATTTCCTGTTATATTACATAGGGATCTAGGAATCACAGAGATTGGTTGAGAATCGAATTGTCGTCGATAATCTATTGGATAACGCGCGAGAAGGATTACATCGCGTGATTCAGACATAGCTTTGTCAGCTGGTGTTCGCTGAGTTAATTTGAGAATAGAGGTTTTCATGAGTGAACAGCAACCCCGTAAAAAACCGGATGAAGGTAGCAAAAGCTCATTACCAGCCCTAGGTGATTTATTTCGCAGGAGGTCAAGTGTGGAAGTGCAACCGACGATTCAGCAAGAATCGGCTAGTGAAATCATCTTTGTTAATAGAAATAGGGCCAAGGTCATTACCCCAGTATTGGAAACCGGGGCCCCTGAAATATTGGGTCAGCTGGAGCTAGCAGAGCCAGGCGCCGTCATCGTCGTTAGCGGAACCGGGGGTGTAATAGATAAGAAGCTGCGATCGCGTCTGCAACAACTGTTAAGTCGTGGCGTGGCCCGAGCGGCTGTTAGTAAAGAGGCGGTGATCATCGATCGTGGGCTACATGATGGGGTAGCGAAACTGATGGGACAAGGGGTCGCCGACCGGGAGAGACAGAACGCTCTTGTCGGGGTCGCTCCCAGGGGAAAAGTAGTCAGTGAGTTATTTGGCACGACAGAAGGAAGTCAGAGTAACGAGCTTGATCCTAATCATAGCCACTTTGTACTCGTCGAGGGTGATAATTGGAGCGATGCGAGCAGCTTGATGATAGAAATCGCGACTGCCATCGCTGATAATCGAATCACCCCAATGAAAATGAACCCAGTCGAACAACCTGCAGACAATTCGGACACCACTACTGAAGGGAATGATCCAGCCGAACCAATTGGCGATGAAGGCGAGATTGAACAGGATGCAGCAACTGTTGAATCTGAAGATGGTCCGGAGGATGAAGAAAATCCAGAGGAGAGAGCCGAAGATGCGCTCGAGGAAGAGGTCGAGGCGCATCATGAAGACGGTTCCAATTCGTCTGATTCCAATGACCAGGCGGATAATGGATGGGATGCTGCTCGTCGGGCAACTCTTAAAAAACCTGCCTTGGTTCTTCTGGCCGGTGGTAGTCTGGATGAGAAAGATCCTAGCAAAAGAGAAATTCTTTTATCGGTAAGGAAGGGTTGGCCCATTATCATACTGCAGGGTTCTGGTGGGCTAGCAGATGAAATTCAGAAACTGCACAGCGAGAGGCAGGAAGTATTTAAACGAGCCGAGATCGAAGCGGCCCAGGATGAACCTACACCGGCGAAACCCATTCGCCCTAAACCAATAGAGGATCCCGAGTTAGCTGAAATAGTTGTTGATGGCAAATTCGTCTTCTTCGCTGCCGAGGCTGAACCAGAAGAATTGCGAGACCTTATTTTCCGCGAACTTCCGGCGCCTTGGGCCAATGACGTTCTGCATCTGGCCTGGGAAAGATTTTCCCTCTATGACAAAAATGCCAGACGCCATCAGGGCGAATTTAGGGATCTGACGACGCGGATCTTATGGTTAGGGGTTTTAACTACCCTGATAGCCATTCTAATTACTTGGTTGACCTTACCTGGCTCACCATCAATAAATGACAGCCTCCTTCAATTATTGCGATGGATAATAATCGCATTACCCATCCTTACTTCCATCGCGGTCGCTTTATTTAGTCGAAGAAAGGCCGATACGAAATGGCTGTTACTCAGGGGTGGTGCCGAAACCTTAAAAAGCAAAATCTATGCCTACCGGGCCCTTGCTCGCATCGAACCTCGCAACCAACTAAAGGAACTTCAGCAAACTGTAGAGGATATGAGCAGGCAACTCATGCGAACGGAGGTTAATGAATCAGCCTTATTAAAATATGAGGGACCGATCCCACCACAAATGTGGGGCGTGGCTGCGGAAGATGATGGCTTTAGTCCATTGGAGCCGAGCCAATATATTGATATCCGCATAGGTGATCAAATCTCTTTTTATGAGGGTCGCACGAAACAAAAAGAATATTATCTGCGTTACTACCAGACGCTAGTCCTTGTTATAGGTGGATTAGGCACTTTCCTGGCAGCTATAGGACAGGAACTATGGGTGCCGCTTACGACAGCAGCGGTTACGGCCATTACCACTTACCTCTTGAGTGAACAGTTCCAAGAGACGATAGTCGTCTACAACCAATCCAAGACCGATGTGCTCAATATCAAGCTTTGGTGGGAAGCTCTATCACCAACCGATAAACAAAAGCCAGAAAATATCTTAAAACTGGTGCGAATTACTGAGAATACCTTGTCTCGTGAAATCCG
>JBFFVR010000251.1:0-2464 GCA_041570685.1 Promineifilaceae bacterium (SeqCode) | reverse complement strand
GGCGTCGGTAGTTGAGCCAAACTTATTCTCTTGGGATATACAGGGTTCATTTTACAGCCTATTTGTTATCATGAAGTTACTAATTTCTCACTGCATTTCATTTTCTGTTGCAGTCGAAAAATGAGATTTTATCAATGATTTTCCCCCACGTGACTCCTGTGATTTAATTATTGATGGTAGGTGACGACGTCAAGATTATATAACGGATCCAATAGCGTCTGTTTCTTTCAGGAATTTATTGAACAAACAGGGCAAACAAATGAATTGCCGCTATTGTGGCAGGATTGACAATAGGTAAAACTACAGGTATCGCAACTTACCCAGGTTACCAAGTCGGCGCAACTAGTGCAGTAACGACCACAGCCTGCACAATCTACCCAATCTTCAGGTTCATGGTGAAACCATTCGCCACATTGCTCACAACGATCAAAACCAAGGGCTAATGCTAATTGCAGTTCCTTTCTCTTGACCTTATCTTTTGCAAACTGCCAAAGATCGGGATCGTCAGAATTTTTCATCACAAGCTTTAAGCTATCTTCATTTTGCTAGCAGTTCCGACGAGGCACAGGCATTCATCTGAGGCCGGATTGCCAATATTATTGAAGGCGCCTGATTAATGTTCCTTTTCGTCCCTGCCGGGTGTGAAACAACGTCCACCATCTGGCAAGATTGTAGAAGGTGCTGCCAAAAAAACCAAAATCGCAAATACTGGCGAGATCTTGGCTCAAGGTTCCTCAAGCCAAAGTCGCCCAGACTTCTAACTTGGAGGTAACTCTACGAATTACCTCGCTTGTGAATTCATCTGTTTTGACTATTCCACCCAAGTCGGCAGTTCGAACACCATCATAAACCGCTTCTAAAGTTGCCTCATAAATCGCCCTGCTGGCGTTATCGGCCGTTTGGTTGCCAACATGTGTCAATAAGCCGGCCGTTGCCAATATCATTGCCATTGGATTAGCCACATTTTTGCCTTCCAGAGTGGGGGCTGTTCCATGAGGTGCTTCTGCCATGACACAGGCGACATGTCCTTTATCATCAAGCGAAATGACCATCGATTCGGAACCGGCAATAGAACCGAACATCTGAAGCACCATGTCGGATAGAAGATCGCCATCACGATTAAGACTTGGAATGACTAGAGATTCACCTGTGGTGGCTAATAACAAAGCGAATGTTGCATCAATATGCTGTGGTTCATCACGTACGTCAGGATATCGTTCAGCAGCTGCATCAAGCTCCTCCTTGAACATGCCTTCGTAAACTGGGCTGACGGTGAATTTGGGACCGCCAAATACCCTTGCTTTGGTGTATTTAGCATGTTGAAAAGCATACTCGGCAACCGCCCGGCATACGCGGCGAGTGATTTTTTCAGTTCTGTAAGCGACTTCCGCCAAGGATCCTTTTTCGCCTTCACGCCATTCTTTTGCCCCATAAGCATCTTCGATAGCCATTCGAACGACGCTTATGGGTGCGTAAACACCGGCTATAGGTCTTACCCCAGGGATTCTACGGCCGGTTCGCAAAATGACTTCAGCACCTATCTCTTCACGCAATATCCGATTCGGACTACCTACGTCACCTTTACCACTAGGCGTGATTGTGGCAGCTTTCAAGCCGAGTCCGTATTCACGTATGGCTGTAGCGGCTTCAAACACCACGCGATTTTCCGTGAGTTGTCGATTCTTCAGACTCAAATCAAAGTGAATTAGCTCGAGGTCGATATTGATAATTGAAGGATCGATGATACGAAGAGCTTCTTCTAACAGCTCCTGTCCTGTTTGATCACCCTCCAATATTACAAGCGTTGTTTTCACAGATTCCTCCTCTGCGGATTCTTAGCGCAGGGCCGTCCACAATCAAATTGATTAGAAATTTTCCTCACGTCTTGAGCATTTAAGAACACGAACTATTGATTAAGTTCCGTTGAGAGAGCGCAAGAAATTGATGTATGTAGGAATTATCCCGGTATAGATCCAATACCAAAAGCGCCTGGCGACAAAATCCCAGGCTCCGATATGACGCACTACCTGCCCCCGGAAGCCCTCTTTGAATCGCCAAACACCCCACAGGGGATCCTCCTCGACAAAATTATCCGGTGCTCCCCAAAAATCATAAACTCCACATCCCTGAGTTTGAGCCCAGCGTATGGCCTCCCACTGTAGCAAATAGTTTGGCATGCGTTTTCGTTCCTGGTTGCTGGAAGCACCGTACATGTAGATGGCCCGCTTGCCATAACGAACGATAATAACTGCTGCCAATGGCTGGTCATCGTATTCAGCGATCAAAGGCTGGGCGAGTTTTGCATTGAATAAACTCTGCCAGGCATCTAAATAATATTCAACCGGCCGTACGGCAAAACCATCTCTTGCTGCAGTCGCCTGATACATTTCTGCGATGAGCTTAAGGTCTTCCAGAGTTCCTAACCTTACTGTAACGCCCTTCCGTCCTGCCAGTCGAATGTTAT
>JBFFVR010000250.1:0-2476 GCA_041570685.1 Promineifilaceae bacterium (SeqCode) | reverse complement strand
CTTCAACAAGAAGATGCTGATCTTTTATTGTCCGTATCCAATCAAGTAGCCATTGGTTTACGGAATGCCAGATCCTATAGCGAAATTCAGAGCCAGGCCGAACGTCGAGCACTTATCAACGAGATCAATCGTAAAATCCAGGGAACCTTTGATCCTGAAAAAGCGATGCAGATCGCAGTCCGAGAGCTCGGACGTGCGGTCGGCGGCCGCCATACGAAAGTATGGCTAAAGGCCTCAAATGATAAGAAAAATGGAGAAAATATTCGCAAGAGCAAACCTGGCAATCAGTCTGAAGATGTGATCAATAATGAGCAATGGTAGTAATAATATATGGATCGTATGCCGCGACGTTCGGGGTAGGCAGACATATTTAGGGCCTAGATCATGACAGAAGAATCTAGCAACAGGCGCCTCCAACTGAATTCGATTCGTACCCGCATTATTCTGGGTTTCGGAATTATTCTTGGTCTGACCCTGATCATCGTCATCATTAACTTTTCTGCCCTTCAAGGACTTCAAACGGATATTGAAGCTACCGTCGACGAGGCTGGTCAGGTCCAGGAACTTAGCCAAGATATTGCCAATAAGTTCCTTTTGGCCAGACAAGCGGAGCAGGCATTTTTAGAAAGTTGGCGTGAGGATGGCTTTGAGAATGCTAGAAATACTCATATCGCCAAGAATACGCTGAACATTGATATTGCCCGAGACAACCTGGCCTCGTTAACTAAACTCGCCCAACAAAGTTCTGAAAGCCAATTTGACGAGGTTAGCGATGAGATCAATGAGCTAGGTCCGGCCCTCGATGCTTATCAGAACACGCTGCAAGATACCGTCAACCGAATCGAACAGAGAAGCCAGGCTGGCGGCTTGGAAGGGCAATTGCAGGAAACGATCAATCAACTTTCAGGATTAGCCAGCACTGTTCCCAATAGCATTGATCTCAACAGAACCATTGTTAAGATGGATGCCACTGAGCAAGCGTTTTTCAATACACGCGAACAGGAGCATGTTGACCAGACCAGGCTTCTCACGATGCAAGCTCTGGAACTACTTAATTCAACACCCCATTTAGACTGGGCCTATTCAGAAATGACCCGGCCGCGGCTAATAAACTTAGTGATGGCTAGGAACGCAGCATTTAGCGATCTTGTTCAGCTTGAGCAGGAAATTGGCATCAATGCCGTCCAATTTCAAGAAACAACAGATGATGTCAGCAGCCTAACAGATCGTATTGGTTCCGAAGCTAAAACCGTGCTCGATGAATCTCGAACAAGTTTAGAGGACACAGTCGTCCGGAGTATTGTTTCTTCAGTTATCATCGGGTCAATTGCGCTAGCAGCTGGCGTAATTATCGCGATCTATTTAGGGAGGCGGATCATCAATCCGCTGACTGAGTTGACCGATGCCGCCCAGGAGATCGGCTCTGGAAATTTGAATGCAACAGTTGTGATTGAAGGTCAAGACGAGTTTGCCACGTTGGGCCAGGTATTTAACCAAATGGCCGATCAACTCCGATCTTTAATCGGCTCACTGGAGCAGATTGTTGCTGAACGAACAAGGGCCTTGGCAATCAGCTTCCAAGTTAGTCGTCGCTTGTCGACAATCTTAGACCGGCAGCAGTTATTAACGGAGGTTGTAGAGCAAGTCCGTTCTGCTTTTGACTACTATCACGCCCATATATACCTCTTTGATACACCCCGTGAACATTTAGTGATGGTCGGCGGTACAGGTGAAGCTGGTCGCTCCTTGCTAGCTGACCGTCACAGATTGGAAAAAGGTCAGGGATTGGTAGGGAAAGCGGCCGAAACTGGCAAGCTAGTTCTCGTACCCAATGTAGAGGACGATCCAAATTGGTTAGCTAATCCCTTACTCCCAAAAACCCAATCCGAAGTCGCTGTACCTATTATGCTAGGCGATCAAGTGATTGGTGTTTTAGATGTCCAGCACGATATACGTAATGGGTTAAATAAGAATGATGCCGAGTTACTTCAATCCATTGCTAATCAAGTCGCCATCGCGCTGCAAAATGCTCAACTATATGAAGATGCCCATTTTGCGGCCGAAAGAGAGGCCACAGTCAACATTATTAACCAGAAAATTCAGAAAGCGGTGACAGTTGAAGGTGTTCTGCAAATCGCTGCCCAAGAGCTTGGTAAAGCATTAAGTGCTGACCGCACAAGTGTTCAGTTAGGAATCAACACGAAGCAAGTTATTGAACGGTCACATGATGAACAATCGGCAAATGGCCGTTCAGGACAGAGCGAGAATTCCTCGTTAGGCGAATAAGTGTGTCATGAACCAACCAGGTGATCAGCCTCCTATCATAGAACAGACGGATTCGTACTATTACACTATACGATATGGTCTGCTGGGTGCTGCATTCGGCCTACTTTTTCCGCTACTGGCTACGATCGTCTTGATGAGAGAAAGCGGTGGTATGCTCAGTATCGGAGCAATCGTTGAACTACATCTAAGT
>JBFFVR010000249.1:0-2479 GCA_041570685.1 Promineifilaceae bacterium (SeqCode) | reverse complement strand
GATTGAAAACGCCTGCGGTCGCTGGTAACTCTGATTTCTTTTTCTTATTGAATTTGACTATCTTAACTCTTTTCCCTGACTTTTGATTTCCAACCTTGACTTTCACACCTTCCGAACTAAATTCTCTCTCTGATGTCACAGTGTTCCTCCTTTGATAATGGATAATTCTAACTACATTCGCTGATTCTAAGATCTGAACGAACAATTCATTTAATCAATGTCGTTGCGAATCACCTTTTATTTTCAGGCGAAGAATTGCAGTGTGCTCGGGTACATTTTCTATATAAGATTCCCGCCACCCTGAATCGCTGATCTTTGCTGCTCTTTCCATAAGCTCGTCATATCCTGCCCTTATTGCCTCTTGGGTGTGCCTTTCCTTTTCATTGGCGGCAAAAACATCAGCGCAGGATTTGTAAGCTAAGACTGGCAATTCCATGCCACGGGAACTTTTGGTCTTTAGATACGCCCATAGCCCAATAGCATGGTTCATGGCAAGCTCATCATGACCGAGGGCTAATTCATTCCTGGCTAATCCTGCTTGTGCATCAGCACCATAGGCGTGGGCGCCAAGTTCTTCAAAAACATGCATTGCTCTCTTTAGATATTCCACGGCCAATTTATGATTTCCTTCTTGCTCGCTCACCAGTGCTAAGTAACTTTCGGCCGCCGCCATGCCAAATCGATCACCGGTATTGCTTAATTGCTCCGTAGCTTCCTCAATAATGCTTTGAGCATTCTTGGTGTCGCGGGAACGCCAGTACACAAAGCCTAGGTTTAGTTGGCCAAAAGCACCATATCGTCGAGCACCAATGTTGCTCGATAGCTGGACAGATTTAATTAATGCTTCCAAGCTTTTTTTATAAAGACCTAAGGTGCAAAGACTCAATCCCATATTACTCAGGCCGATGGCTTCTCCCAGCCTATTGCCTATTTGTTGGCAATAAAGTACCTGCTGCTTATTCAATTGCGTAGCCTTGGCAATATCTCCAAATTCGCTATAAAAAATACTGGTATTCGTTAACAATCGCGCTGATAATTCACTAACGCCGAGCTCTTCAACTCGGGCTAAAACCTCATTCGCAAACAATTCCGCCCCTTCCAGATTCCCCAATCGCGTTTGATTTACAACCAGACTACTAAGGATCAATGACTCAAGCATTTCATCATCTGCTTGCCTTGCATAGCTCAAAGCGATCTCAAAGATTGGCAACGCTGATTGTTCATCGCCCATACTGCTGGCATAAATAGCACGCCTAAAATTGGCTTTAGCGAGATAGCTGGCATCGCCCATCTCTTGAGCCAAGGCAAGGAGTGTTTCCTGATCTGCTATCCTAGCCTCCGACTCGCCCAAATCTGAAAGCGAGTCGTGGTGGCCTAGCACTGCCATCCAGCGACGCTCCAAATCGGATGGATCCAGCACTTCCAAAGCTTGCTCAAAAAACTTACGTGCCTCCATTGGAGAACCTTGTGCCTTAGCCTTTGAACCGGCCCGTATGTACCAATCGATCGCTTCATCATCCTCGCCAGCCTGCGAGAAATGATCGGCGATAACGCCGGCAAACTCATCCGAACGACCGCTGGATTCAGTTGCTTGGGTGAGCCAGGAAGCAACCTGGCTGTGATATATTTGCCGGGTTCGTAATAAGACCGTTTCATAGGTGACTTCGCGCATGAGCCCTTGGGCAAAAGAATACTCGTGAGCACCAGCGAACAAACTGTTTTCTTGGGGTTCAATCAATTCTTGTTCGCTTAATGAACCAAGGGTTGCATTGACCGCTTCACTCGAATCCTCAAGCTCCAATAAGGCACTATCCCAGAAGACGCGTCCTATCACCGAGGCTTGTTGTAATGATTCCTTTTCCTTGTTATTGAGATTGTCCAATCGAGCTTGTAGCACGGCCGTCAAGGTGCCGGGTACGCGCAAATTGTCGAGTAAATCATCGTCAATAGTCCAATTATCGTTTTGTTCAGACCTGATGATGACTCCATCGTCGATAAGAACATTAATTAGCTCTTCGATATAGTAAGGATTGCCTTCCGCACTCGATACTATCAGTTCCTGCAATGTCTCAGGAATACGCTCTACTTTCTGCAATGCCTCCTTGACCAAATCCTGGCAAGATCGTCTCTCAAGAGCCCCAACGGTAAGGCAGGTAAAGACGACATCGCCAATGGTTCGGTCCAGGGCCCAATCTGGTCTGTGTTCAAATAAGATGGGCCTGGCCGTATTGATGATGAGCATTGGCGTCTGGGAACATTCCCGGGCCAGGTAATTGACTGCATCTAGCGAAGGTGTATCGGCCCAATGGAAATCGTCCAATAATAAGGCAATCGTCCCACTCTGTGTGACTCCGGAGAAATACTGGGTTAGATAAAAAAGAGCCCGATCTTTCAACTGTTGAGGATCATCACGAATACCGGCCAAGTACGGGCTATTAGAAAAATCATACCCCAGCAAGGCACCAATAAAATGAGTTTT
>JBFFVR010000248.1:0-2489 GCA_041570685.1 Promineifilaceae bacterium (SeqCode) | reverse complement strand
GTTATGAACCAGTAATAAATGGCGTTACTCGGATAGTGTCCTTGTATAGGTCGTATCTCGAAAAGCTGGGGCACCGAGTTTCGATATTCACGCTAGGTACTTCTTCGCTTAAGGATGAGTCATGCAGCATATATCGTTCCCCAGGTCTACCCTTAGGAAATACTGGTTATTTTCTAGCGCCTCGTTATTCAAGGCCAATTCAGAAAAAGATCAGACGACTTGACATAATTCATTGTCACCATCTAGTGATGGGTCTGGAGTTTGCCCATCGCTACGGCCGATGCCCAATCTTATTTACCAACCACACTCGATATGATTTGTATTTGGAAGCATATACAAAGCTTCCAAGTCAGGTCACAAAACTGATTATGGAGTTGACCTGGTCAAGGCTGGCTCGTAAAAGCGATGCTATCATCATTCCCGCAGATGCCACCCGAAATATCCTGCACAAATTTGGCGTGTTGGAGCCTATTCAAGTTATCCCAAATGGTATAGAACTGTCCAAATTCTCATCACCTCGGGTATCCTTGACCAAGAAGGATTTGGGCTTGCCAGATGACGCGATAGTAATGATTTTTGTCGGTATGATGTCATCTGAAAAAAACCTGAGAGTCGTCTTAAATGAGTTTTATGTGGCCAATCAGATTAATCGACGATTACATTTGTTATTGATTGGAGATGGACCTAATTTTAGGATGCTCAAAACCGTCGTCCAGAAAATGAATTTGGCGAACAATATTCAATTAATTGGGGAAGTGGACAATGATCAATTACCAGCATACCTTGCCGCGAGCGATTTCTTCGTGACTGCCTCGACATCAGAGGTTCATTCCCTGACTCTGCTAGAAGCGATTGCTGCTGGTTTACCAGTCGTTGCCATATCATCTCCAGGAACAGACACCGTGGTGGGGGATGGTAAAACTGGATTGTTGGCCGATGATAAACCCAATGAATTAGCTGATAAGATGATTGTAATGGCTGCAAACCGATCGATTCGGACACAGTATGCTAAGAATGCATCCATAGCCAGCAAAAAATATGATATTCGCCTAACTATCAGTCGTTCATTATCCCTCTATGAAGAGCTGTTGGCTGATAAAAGATTAGGCATACGAAACTAGACAAAGGCCGACTGATGGTATTCAAGTCAATCCACATGCAAGGCTTGTAAGGACGAGAAGAAGAACATTACTATGGGCTATCGTAAGGTGCTAGGCACCTGGGGAGAATCATTGGCAGTACTTCATCTGGAAGCACATGGTTATCAGGTTGTTGTTCGCAACTGGCGTTGTCCTAGAGGAGAGATTGACATAATCGTTCAAAATAGAGAGGAAATAATCTTTGTAGAAGTAAAGACCAGGCGGGGAAAAAACATGGGCTGTCCTGAGGAAGCTTTGACGAAGGCAAAGTCCGACCATCTAATCGAGCTTTCAAAATTCTATCTTGCAAAGAATGATTTGGATGTTGACTGGCAGATAGACCTGGTTGCCGTTGAAGTTGATGACCAGATTAGGTTGTTGCGACTTGAGCATTTACCAAATGCTGTTCTCGGATGGTAAATATTCGTGGATGATCACAACAATGATGAACATTCAAATAAACTGCTAGTGGTTGTAGGCCCAACGGCTGTTGGCAAAACAGCTTTATCGTTGAGTCTGGCGACACGATTTAACGGCGAAATAATCTCGGCTGATTCGCGCCTATTCTATCGGGGAATGGATATAGGGACTGACAAGCCACCTCAGGAAGTTAGGGCTCGCGTACGCCATTATATGATAGACATTTGCGAGCCTAATGAGACGGTAACCCTTGGCCAATATGTGCGCGAAGCAAAGTCCCATATTTCAAAGACTCATCGCCGGGGCAAGGTGCCCATACTGGTTGGGGGAACTGGCCAATATATACGGGCTATCACGGAAGGGTGGTCGATTCCAGAGGTAGCTCCGCAACCTGAGTTACGCCTTGAGCTTGACAGGCTTGATAACCAGGAACTTTATCGTTGGTTGTTAATGCTGGATCCAGATTCAGCGAACCGAATCGATCCGCAGAACAAGCGCCGGATCGTCAGGGCTTTGGAAGTTACAATTGTGACAGGCCATCCTATGTCAAAGCTTCAACAGAAGGTTTCTCCAGGGTATGATCTCAAAGTAATCGGTCTCACCTGCGATCGCGAAGTACTGTACCAGCGTATAGACGAAAGAGTTTCCGAGATGATGGACGAAGGATTCTTAATGGAGGTCGAGAGGCTTCGTCGTTCTGGCTATGGCCGTGAATTACCGGCATTGAGTGGACTTGGCTATCGTCAGTTACTGGCTTACTTAGATGGTGAATACACCTTGGACGAGGCGATAGAACGAATTATGTTTGAAACACATCGTTTCGCCCGCCAACAATACAATTGGTTTCGTATAGATAACCACGAAATCGACTGGTTTGACGTTAAGGAATCCAGCTGGCAGGAAAAGATTCATGACGAGGTACGAGGATGG
>JBFFVR010000247.1:0-2523 GCA_041570685.1 Promineifilaceae bacterium (SeqCode) | reverse complement strand
TTTGATACCGAACTTGACGGTAATGATGTAGGTGACGAACTAGAACTCAAAACCCTCGGCTTTACGGTTGATTACACAATCAATGACAATGCCGCTGTACGCTTTTCATATCATTCCAACTTTATTGACGACGATGATCTGGACGCGGATATGATGCGCTTCCAGTTTAATTATGGATGGAACCCCCTCGTGGAAAATGTAAAACAGTTGCAGCATCATTAGCCCGATGACTCGTAAATTGTAAATAGGGGGTTCCTAAGAGTCCGTTTCTGGCCGAATCGAGAAACCCGTGAAGCGGATTTCAGCGTCGGCTTTGGGGAAATAGACACTGAAATTCGATATTTTGGCGACGATAAACAAAAAGAGAGCCCCTACGCGCTTGCTCAATTTATCGCGTAGCGGGTGCTTAAGTTATGAATATAGTCGTTGATGCATCGGCCCGGGTTGGACAAACCTTGGGGTTCTATAAAGGTATTGAGTTTAAGCTGGGCATTACCTGCTTCCGTTTTCAACTTATTGTGGAAGAGTCAACTCGATGCTCCCAGACACTTGTACGTTGACGGTTTGTACGCCCGGTTCGATGGCCGGGGCCGCTACCGCACCGTCCTCCATCATAGCAGCTGCGCGCATTCGAATAGGTGCCGATGATTGACCCGAGGTGACGACATCTATGTTGACAATACGATAGTCTGTTCGCCCCAGCTCCACCTTGATCTGTTCACCGCGACTCTTGAATCGATTCAGCGCCTCGGCAATGAGTCTGCGCTCTACCTCGTCGCGGCGCGTTGGTGATATGGTGTACCGTAACGATGCAACGGATAAACGCTCCTGCATCTCCCCGATTAAAGCGCTAAGCGATTCGGCATCCGTACTCTCGAGACGGATCGATTGTCGAATCTTCCAGCCACTGATGCTTTGATTGTTGTATATAGGGTCCTGCCGATAATGGAGGGTTTGTACTTTTATGGTATTGCTCTTCTTGGCTAGATCGACGGCCCAGCTTATGTTGCGATTAACCTCATCCGTTATCGTGGATGCCTTTTGGCCGCTGCGTTCACTGTAC
The DNA here is from genome assembly GCA_041570685.1 of Promineifilaceae bacterium (SeqCode). GTDB lineage: Bacteria > Chloroflexota > Anaerolineae > Promineifilales > Promineifilaceae > UBA11865. Next base: position 1,460 of record JBFFVR010000247.1, on the reverse strand, counting down.
ATAATCGCTACTAGAGTATCATTCGCGACCTCCTCGACCGCGCTGACCTGGAAATTTATCCGGTCGTAACTCTGAGGTATTTCATGAGCGACGGCGGGCTTTGTAACGCTGAATGCAATGAATAAAGCCATCGCGAGGGGTTGAATATTAAGCATGGTTATTAATCTCCCATTCCGAGATTATCGTAATTCTGAAAATAATAATACTTCACTAATTCGGACTTAAATAGCGGCAGTCAGGCGTAACCCGAACACTGACTGCTAGTCTACTTTCGGATTTAGTACCCAGTTGATCAACTCTTGGAGATCTGGTGTCGGTAAAACACCCTGGGTTATTACAGAGCGTCTGTAGATGGCCGGAGATTGTATCCTGGGCTTCGGCTATAAGTGGCAGTTATCGGGAAAGCTGACGCTTAAATTGATTAGATAGGCGGCGCGGAGACAATCTCCGGTCAGTGAGCCTGTTGCTGTGGCGTATCGCATCCTGCTTGCGCTCAGAATATGGCGACCTGGTATTTTTAAGCAAGGGGTCGGGGCGTTCATTACATGGTTAGTCTTAACGCGTCATTTGAATTAGTGCGTCCCCTTCCAATCTGTATTTCTTCGTGTGTTCTACAGTTGGGCAGCACATCGGATCATCTGGACCATGCGCCAGCATATTTACTGTGATCCTACCCGACTCGATAACGATTGATTTGATTTGCACTCGATCACCCAACAATGCGGTGGCAATGTGCTTAGGTGCCCCCTCGTCGTTGATAACTGCTTCAAGGCTAATGAACGTGCCAGCGCCACCACCAGACGTCGCGAGAACTACTGATGCATCCGGGTTGCCGTCGAAATTCAGGTCGCCAAAGGCCTGCAAATCGGGATAGATCACGATGACCAATTTTGAGGCTGCGCCTGGAACAATCTCTTCTTGATACTTTCCGTCTGTCAATTTGGCCACACCTTTAGCGGGCCATTCAGACTGGTACTCTGCGTTTCTGAGAATTTCCTCTGTCAAAGACGGTAGAAACGTTGACCTCTTTTGACTACAAGCCGCGATTGAAGTCAGCGAAAGTAGAATCAAGGCAAAAATGCACTTTTCAAAGCATAAGCTTCTGCAACAATTCATTTGATCTACCTCATCCCCCATAAAATAATTTTCAGTATGACCGTAAAGCTCGGAAACAACCTATACTGCAAGAAAGCTTAATAAAACAGATTTAAAGTTTTTGGCCTCTTGACATACTATCATTTGAAAGCTTGGTGACCGTTTATGGCCGAGGCTGTGCGAAAACCCAAACCATCAGGGAATCGGAAGATTTTTTCCCACAACGGCTCGTCTGCACGGGAGCGCTGTTGAAGCTGTTGCTCCATTTACATCAGCCAGACTGGTCCCGTCAGGTCAGACCAAATCCGCTTTATTACCTTCCTTTTTCGCGAAACGTCTGGCAAGTGGGTTGGCCGAAATACCGT
>JBFFVR010000246.1:0-2555 GCA_041570685.1 Promineifilaceae bacterium (SeqCode) | reverse complement strand
GGTGTAATTCGATACCATTCGACTTACCCTGGTGATTTCGGTTGTCTCGATACCCGTGTCTAGCTCATAAAACGGGTGGCGAGTTCGTAAGGAGAGGGCAATTTCTTCGAGAGAAGTATTGCCAGCTCTTTCGCCAATGCCATTTACCGTTACCTCAGCCTGACGAGCTCCTGCGCTAAGACCCGCTAATGTATTGGCAGTAGCCAATCCGAGATCATTGTGACAATGTACCGATACAACAACATCTTCAATTCCTGGTGTATTGGCCATGATGCCCGCGATTAGGTTTCCATACTCGATGGGTGTGTTATAGCCTACTGTATCCGGAATATTGAGCGTGGTTGCTCCTGCCTTGATCGCTTCCCCAAGAACGAGGTATAGAAACTCAGGATCACTGCGACCAGCATCTTCTGGTGAGAATTGCACGTTGTCACAATAGGCTTTGGCATAAGCGACCATCTCTTTCACTTGCTCCACTACCTCTTCCGGATCCAGACGGAGCTTATGCTTCATGTGAATAGGAGAGGTAGCAAGGAAGGTATGGATGCGGGGAAGGGCAGCATGTTGCACGGCTTCCCAAGCTTTATCAATATCGCCCACAATAGCTCGGGCCAAGCCGCAAATTACTGGTGGCTCACCGGATGGTCCAGGTGTATTGCCTACTTCAATGGATATGCGACGAACGCCTTCCAGATCGTCCGGGGAAGCTGCTGGAAAGCCAGCTTCCATGATGTCGACACCAAGCCGGGCTAGAGCTCTGGCTATCTCGAGTTTTTCGGTCGAGGTTAGGGTAGCTCCTGGCGACTGTTCACCATCTCGTAGGGTAGTATCAAATATCCTCACATAGTTTTTAGTACTCATGGTTTTTTATCTCATTCATTTAACATGCGGCCGAGAGCAGAAGGATAGTGTCATTCTTACTCCCCCGGCTTGACCGTTACCGGGTCAATGAAGGGCATCATTTCTCTCAAATCGGCACCAACTTGCTCGATAGGATGATTTTGTTGCCGCCGGCGTTCTTCATTAAACCAAGGCCGACCAGATTCATTTTCTTCGATCCATTTTCGGGCATAAGTACCATCTTGTATCTCTTTGAGAATCTGGCTCATCTCGAATTTGGTTTCCTCAGTCACAATCCGCTGGCCTGAAACGTAGTCGCCGTGTTCGGCCGTATCTGAAACGGAGTAACGCATGTAATTGAGACCACCTCGATAGAAGAGATCGACGATCAGCTTAAGCTCATGCATACACTCAAAATAAGCCACCTCGGGCTGATAGCCTGCTTCCACCAATGTCTCAAAACCCGCTTTTACTAATTCTGAAACACCTCCGCACAGAATAGCTTGTTCACCAAATAGATCGGTTTCCGTTTCTTCACTAAAAGAAGTTTCTAATAGACCTGCCCGAGTGCCGCCCAAGGCATATCCATATGACAGGGCGTTGGCCTTTGCCTGTCCGCTGGCATCTTGAAACACTGCCAACAGACAAGGTGTACCGAATCCTTGAACATAGAGTTCACGGAGTCGGTGCCCAGGGGCTTTTGGCGCGACCATACTGACGTCGACGTCAGCAGGTGGCACGATTGTTTTGTATCGAATATTGAAACCATGGGCGAACATAAGCGTCTTGCCACTGCTCAGATGGGGAGCAACGTGTTCAGCATACAGGGATGGCTGTTCGGTGTCAGGGGCCAAAATCATGATGGTATCCGCCCAAGCTGAGGCGTTAGAGATAGAATCAACTTTTAGTCCTTGAGCTTCGGCTTTTGACCATGATTTGCTACCATCTCTGAGTCCAACAGTTACATCGATCCCACTATCATGTAAATTTAGCGCATGGGCGTGACCTTGAGAACCGAAACCAATAATGGCCACTTTCTTTCCTTCAATCAATTTCGGATCCGAATCCGAATCGTAATACAAATGTGCCATGATTTCTCCTTCCATTGGCACTTCTTTAAAAAGCGCCAGGTAAATAGTGATTGTTTGAATTAGCCAACTGTTATTGAGTTACAATTTTCTTTTTGCAAACCCAACGATTCAAATCTTTTTGTAACATCAGACTAGCATTCTCTACAAACAAGTCCTTTCCAGCTTCAATTGCCAATTGATTAGACAACTTATGCATTTTCCTGAACCAAATGACCATTTCCATGTCCGTTAGCTTCAGGTCCTGCACCTGGTGTATGACGTCTGCCTTGTGCCAAACCACGCATCATGGCTACGTGACCTGTTCTAACGATTTCTACTACACCCCATGGTCGAAGTAGTTCGATCAAGCTGTCGACTCGATCTTCTGAAGCGGCAACCTGCATGATTAGCGTTTCAGTTCCGACATCGATGATCTTGGCCTTGAAGACATTAGCCAGACTGATGATTTCAGTTCTATGTTCTGGACTGGCCGAGACCTTGATTAAGGCTAGTTCACGGAACACGGCCTGCAGCCCGGTTACATCCTGAACGTCAATCACATTGACTAGCTTGTACAGATTGGCTTCTACCAAACGCGCCTCCGTGTCTTGGCTATCCACAACGATCGTCATCCGCGAGACATCT
>JBFFVR010000245.1:0-2575 GCA_041570685.1 Promineifilaceae bacterium (SeqCode) | reverse complement strand
GGGCCATAGCGACCATTTCGTCTTCTTCTGAAATAGCCAATAATTCGCGGGTTTCTTCAAGCTCCGCACTAACAGCGTTGTGCTCGCGATAGGCGGCGACTAACGGCTGAAGATCAGAACGTTCTTGGGCCAATTCAGCGATCTTTTGATAGTCGGCCAACACTTCCGGATCGGCCATCTTGCGTTCGAGTTCCTCGTAGCGTTCTACGATTTGTGCGATCTTATCTAACATATCTTCTCAAGTACTACGGCATGAAAACCGGGCATAGCTTGATTACTCGCCCTGATATTTACTTTATTATAACTTTGGGAGCCAAGCGATTGGATTATAACTGTCGTAATATGGGCGTCAAGCAGTGTTAAGGAGGATTAACGCATCAATCATACCAGGACGTTGAAGTTGCATTATCATGGGAAACGTTCAGTCTGCAGTTACCTTAACTCTAAGCTCCAAATAGGCTGCCTTCCGACACTATCGAGGGTACAATTAGCCGGATTTAGGGATCAGGTATCCTTTTTGAAGTAACCTACGCATTTGATCAACTATTTAAGGCCAATTACCACAAAAGGGGAAATACGAAAGAATGAAACGCGACTATCATCGCTGGTACAGCCCATCGCTTGAACGCGACATGGAGTTGTTGGTTATTGGCCATGCTGGAGCGCGCATGCTGGTCTTTCCTACATCTATGGGACGATTTTTCGAATGGGAAGATCGGGGCATGATCGACTCACTTCGAGAGCATTTGGAACAAGGCTGGCTCCAGATGTATTGCGTTGACAGCGTCGACTCTGAAAGCTGGTACGCCCGCTGGAAACATCCGGCAGATCGTGCCTGGCGCCAAGTACAATACGACAATTACTTGCTTCATGAAGTCCTGCCGCTTAGCCGACAACTCAATCCCGATCCCTTCATGATAACGACGGGAGCTAGTTTTGGTGCTTATCATGCCTGTAATTTCGCCTTTAGACATCCTTACATTGTGGGCCGAGTCATCGGGATGAGCGGGATTTACGATATCAGGCGCTGGACCGACGGTTATCACGATGACAATGTATATTTTAATAATCCTGTCACCTTCATCTCCAATGAAGAAGAAGGTGGGCGCTTAGCTGCCCTACAAAGAATGGACATTATTTTAGTCACTGGCGCTGACGATCCCTTGCGTTCCAATACTGAAGAGCTGTCTGGTATATTGTGGCGCCGGGATATTGGCAATGCGCTCAGGATATGGGATGGTTGGGCTCATGATTGGCCCTGGTGGCGACAGATGATCGTTCATTACGTCGGCGGCCATGATTAAGCCAGGCATACTGATGATAGGACAGGGAAAATGCCGATCCAACCTGATAATTCGGATTAGTGAGGAGCAGAGCAAATGACGTATAAAGTTGGTCTGTTAGTTGGCCGAGAGTGGTCTTTTCCCCCCGCATTTATAGAAGAGGTAAATCGTCGCGATGAGGGAGTCACGGCCGAAATGGCCCTGCTCGGTGGAACGATAATGGATGAAAAGTGTCCTTATGCTGTAATCATTGACCGTATCTCGCACGAAGTGCCATATTATCGTTCCTATTTGAAAAATGCCGTTTTACAAGGAACAACCGTGATCAACAATCCATTTATGTGGACAGCTGACGATAAGTACTTTGAAGCCTCTTTGGCTAATAAATTAGGTATTGCCAGTCCAAAGACTATGGTTTTACCGAACAAAGATTACGTTCCCGGAATCGTTCACCCCGATAGTTTGCGGAATCTGATCTCCCCGATGGATTGGCAAGGCATCGTCGATTATGTCGGTTTGCCCTGCGTGTTAAAAGACGCTCATGGCGGTGGTTGGAAAGAAGTCTATGTTTGCCACTCCACTGAAGAGCTGATTTACAACTACGACCAAACCGGACTGTTAACAATGGTCGTGCAGGAATTCATTGAATGGGACCATTACGTTCGCTGCATGTGTCTTGGGCAGGAAGATATACTGCCGATTAAATATAACCCCCATGAACGGCGTTACTATGTCGAACATGATCACCTCTCATCTGAATTAGGGCAGCGTATTGTCGAAGATTCTCGAACCTTAGTGAAGGCGCTTGGATATGACATGAATACAGTTGAATGGGCAGTTCGCGACGATATCCCCTATGCCATTGACTTTATGAATCCGGCACCTGATATGGACGTGAATTCATTAACCCCATTCTATTTCGATTGGGCTGTAGAGCATATGGCGGACATGGCTATCCGGCTGGCCAAAGAACCGCAGCCGCAGCTGACTGAGCTAAAGTGGAATAGCCTATTTGACGGCAATTGACGAGCTATTGGCGATCTTGTAAACGATCGCTTTAAATGAAAGGGTTTAATTTCGTTCAATATTTTTCGGTAGGATTTTCACTCAATACAGAAGATGATACTCCAGGAAGCCATCCAAACTTATCACGAACTACTTTCGGATCAGTTAGCCCAAGATTCGCAGGTTCAACTCGATGATCAATTACGCCGCCGAGGCCTCTTTTTTGGAGAACGACCACTATGCACAGTCTTAAGACCGCGTTTTTTTACTCCCCGCCAATATCGATT
>JBFFVR010000244.1:0-2594 GCA_041570685.1 Promineifilaceae bacterium (SeqCode) | reverse complement strand
GACTGAAGTGAGGTGAGGTGGGTTACTACATCTTGTGGTCGCTTTAGGAACACCAAAAGTGCGCAATACTTGCCATAACGTTGAATTCCACCAAAGTGCATATTACATCTGCTAATCGAAACCCCCAGCTGGGGAAAGCCTAACCGAAAAATGGCTATAAAAAGGCAGGGTCGTGATGCCCCTGCCTTAAATGATTAGTTGCACTCCCTCGGCCCGCTATTGGTGGTTCACCGGGCCAGCATTACTATATTTTCACCTCACTGATCTGAAACACTGGTTGGATGTCGGTGAAGTTGGGAACATCTGCCATAATCGTTTCCGCGTGGGGTCCGAAGGCGCTCTGAAACGCCTCCACTGAATCGAATAATAGATGGCCCATGGCGACATAGGTTGCTGGGGATCCTGGCTCCATGCCCCCAAGGCCTTGTTCCACGGCGCCTCCCTTGAGTGCCGAACCAAGCTTTTCCTGGACCATGGGGATGTGGCTATTGCAGTAGTAGTCCATGTCAAATTTTTTACCTTCCTCATTCGGATAAAGCACACTAACTTTGATCATTTATTCTTCCTCCTTTCTTTCTTTTATTGCTGCGCCAAATGATCCATGGTTTGAGCTCCCAACAGAACCAGCAATGTTCGGCTAGGAGCCAGTCAGGCACATTTTGAAGCGTTTCTCCATGAGGAACCTGTACCCCGACATAGAGGTTAACTGATGGAAGGAAAGTTAGGCTGTGATATAGATTATCTTAAGGCTTACAAAGTTAATCTATTTAGTTAGGAATGAACTGACTTTAAGTAAACTGAAATCATGTCCACTGTCAAGGATAATTGGCTTTCCGGATCGTGCCAGAATTATGGAATTTGACACCTAAAGGAAAGGGGGCGGGACTACAATATCTTGTGGTCGCTTTCTGAACCCCAAAAATGAAGGTTACTTGCCAAATCATTGACTCTAACTGAATCAGTATTCATAGAAGATTACATTTGCTAATCATCTGTTTTTCGGCTTTTCGCTGCAAAGCATTCATAGCAGAATACTTCAATCGGAGGATTTTGCAGCTTCTTATCGTAGTCTATATTTTTTGAACATCGAGTTTTGTTATCATTACGAGAAGAAACCTTTAACACTGCGGCTCAGGCGCGGCGGGCACGTCGTCGCCTACAGCCGATTGTTCGGCAATTCACTTGGGCCAAAGGATGAAAAGGTAAACGCCGTATAGGGCAAGGAGCGTGGCCCCTTCAAGCCGATGAAGCAAGCGTCCCGTGTAAAGCAAAGGGATCAGGAGGACAGTGAAAGCGATCATCACGGTATAATCCAATCTCGATATCCCAGGTGCGTGAAGCGGTGAGATCAAGGAGGCCAACCCCAATATCGCAAGAATGTTGAAGATGTTCGATCCAACGATATTTCCGATGGCAATGTCCGGCTGCTTTCGGAAAGCGGCAACCACCGACGTTGCGAGCTCCGGCATACTGGTTCCGGCGGCCACAATTGTGAGACCGATCACCGCCTCGCTCACGCCCAAGGCCTTGGCCAGGATGACTGCATGATCGACGAGCAGACGTGACCCGAGCACGAGAACTCCCAAGCCTGCCACAATGAAGGCAACGTCGATCAACCAGTGCAGCGAAACAGATGGTATTGAAACATTGCTTTGCCCCTTAGAATCTGCTTTGCGCCCAAGATAGACACTCATCCAAGTATAGGTGATAATTCCAGCAAAGAGCACCAAGCCCTCGACACGATCAAGGGTCTGGTTAAGAAGGAAGAAAGGCAACAGGATGGCAACTCCCAACGCAATCGGGGCGTCAATTTTGATGACCTGCAAATTAACCGGGATCGGACACATCAATGCCGATAGGCCAAGAATAACGCCAATGTTGAAAGAATTTGAGCCGACTACGTTTCCAACAGAGATATCACCCTGCTTCGACAGCGCCGCCTTGACGCTTACCACCAACTCCGGAGAACTAGTTCCGAACGCAACAATGGTAAGGCCCACCATCAGGCGACTAAGCCCGGCTCTAATGGCTATTGATGCGCTGCCTTTCACAAGGCCCTCGGCTCCGACAAAGAGAAGGAAGAGAGCGAAGACTATATATGCAAGGCTGACGATCATCTGTATCGCTTATGTGCCGAACTTTGAATTAGGTTGCGTAAGAGTGACATTTATGTGTTGCCTTATCGCGACATAACTACCGGGAAAAATGTCGCGTTTTAGGAACATAACTACGTCTGTAAATGTCGCAAAAGATATAATACCCCAATTCAGGTATTTTGTCGCAAAGAGGTTTCGATTACCTTCCGTAAGCTATCAAATAGCCGAAGTATAGACTTCCCAAATAAACCTTAAATTCAAACCTACTTATCGTAAGATGAAATTTGGGGGCATCGGATTTGGTTATGATTACCATCAGAATACTTGAAAATGGTGTGATTCAAGTATCATAGCAGAAAACATAAGTTATCGGCAAAATCCATTACGCACTAAATATAGACATGCTGACTGAAGCAGAATTGTCATGTTTTTCAGACTGAAACTCGCCTAATTACTTTATCTGACATGTGGCTTGGCGGCATATTGTAGGTGAGCCTG
>JBFFVR010000243.1:0-2598 GCA_041570685.1 Promineifilaceae bacterium (SeqCode) | reverse complement strand
GTGTGATAAGATAGGCGTTTGGTTCACAAATCACAGCACCGCTATCTGGTTCATCCAGTTGAGGGGTTTGTCGAGCCCCTGCACTTGAAAGCGGATAGGCCGAAACGAGTAAACTAAAGATAGTAAATGAGAAAAGTATTCTTTTCATTAAGAGTGCCTCTAACAACCGACGATTATAGCATGTTGCAACTTACGTTTTTGTTAATGGCCTTTTCAAGGGTGTTTGTTGGCTCGCTTGACACAATATACGCCCTGTGCTAAATTTGCTTAGAAATCCTTCCGTCCGGTTGGTAATGATGCCAGCATGGACGTGTATCTCTTTTTAGGAGGGCTGTCTTGTCCAAGTCTCGCACGCAACAAATGGTAGACCGCTTACGCGAGCTTCAAGCCTCCTCGCCGGATATTGAAGCCTCAGCAATCGTTAGTGTAGATGGATTGAGCATCGCATCGGCACTTCCGCAAGGCGTGGAAGAAGATCGAGTTTCAGCGATGTCAGCAGCTATGTTGTCCTTGGGTGAGCGCATTGCATCTGAATTAGGACGCGGTTCTCTAGAACAAGTTTACATCAAGGGTGAAAAAGGATATGTTGTTCTAATGTCTGTTGGCGAAGATGCAGTTCTCACCGCCCTGGCTCGGGAACAGGCTAAGTTAGGCCTGATTTTCTTGGATATGCGTCGGGCAACTGAAGATTTGCTGAAATTAATCTAGTGGAGCGCGTATGAGTCCCGTTGAAAAAAGTGGTCTTTACTATCCCAATAAATTTGGCCTAATAACCATAAAATCCCTGGAAGAAGTGATGGGAAAGAATGGTCTTAATGCAATACTCAACCTGGCCGGTCTAAATCATTATATTGACAATTATCCACCAGATAATCTAGATAAAGGCTTTGATTTTACAGAGCTTTCAGCTATTGGGGTTTCTTTAGAAGAGATGTATGGCCCGCGTGGCGGCCGTGGCCTTGCATTACGCGCTGGACGCGCTACATTCTCAGATGCTTTGAAGAATTTTGGCGCATTGGCTGGCGTTGCTGATTTGGCATTTGTGGTTTTGCCGCTTCAATCTAAGCTCCGTATTGGCTTGCCCGCTTTTGCCAAGATTTTCACCCAGCTAACTGACCAGAACACAACTGTTGAAGAAAAAGATAACGAATATATTTGGACAATTCATAAATGCCCTTGTTGTTGGGGCCGGACTGGCGCAGATAAACCAGTCTGTTTCATTGCAGCTGGCCTCTTACAGGAATCTCTCAAATGGGTATCCGGCGGCAACGAGTTCCGAGTTAATGAATCCAAGTGTGTTGCTATGGGTGAAGATGTATGTGAATTCGTTATCCAGAAAGACCCTATCGGCTAATCAGAGGTGACCAGCATGGCAGACGTCAAATCAAAAATCCTGGTCGTAGAAGATGACCTCGACGTCGCCGAGATGTTGAATGCGTATTTTCGCGTTCAAGGCTACGAGGTTTTTACGGTGAACTGGGGTGAAGATGGTGTGCGTGCCTGTCAAACCATCGATCCTGATTTGGTTGTGCTTGATATTCGATTACCGGATATCGATGGTTATGAAGTAGCACGCCGCTTACGAACAGATCGAAGTACACAGGATGTCCCCATCATATTTTTGACAGAAAAACGCGACCGTATGGATCGGTTGCATGGTTTGGAATTGGGGGCTGATGATTACATTACTAAGCCATTTGATGTACAAGAGTTGCGCTTGCGTGTACGAAATGCATTGCGACGTGCCAGCCAGGGTTCTCTGAACAACCCTGTTAGCGGGTTGCCAGATGGTGCGCTGGTAGATGAAAAACTCAACGAGATGATCCAAAAGGGTAAATGGTCGCTCTTGCTTGTATCGATCATCAATCTGGATGTTTTTCGTGATTCTTATGGTTTTGTGGCTTCGGATGATGTTTTGCGCGCAATCAGTTTGATGATCCATAATGCTATGCGCGAAGTTGGCGATTCGGATGATTTCGTTGGACATCTGACCCCTACGGACTTTTTACTGATGGTTTCTCCCGGGAAGCTCTCGACTTTGCAAGAACGGATACGAACACGGCTTGAGCAGTCTTTAGATTATTTCTATCCTATTAAGGATCGCGATCAGGTTTCCAAGAGTAAGAACCGTCTGGTAATAAAAGTAGTTGAAGTGCCTGCGGGCAGCAGTCGTTTAAGCGATGTAGAGGTTCTCAAAAAGGAATTATTGCGCCTTATTCGGTAGGATCCATTGAAGATCACGGTTGTAACTCCCACATTCAATGAGGCGGAGAACTTGCCCAAGCTAGTCTCCGCTTTATTTGCGCTTCCACTCGATTTGAGAATGCTCGTTGTCGATGACAATAGTCCAGACGGAACTGGAAAACTTGCGGACGAGCTTGCAATAAGTAATGATCGCGTTCAGGTTTTGCACAGACCGGGCAAACTTGGCTTGCGCTCAGCATACTTAAACGCCTTCCAGCGAGTTATGCAGGAAGACGTAGATGCTATAGTTCAGATGGATGCGGATTTTTCCCATGACCCGGCGGTTCTGCCGGAAATGGCTGCGCGCCTCGAATCCTGCGACCTGGTGATTGGTTCCCGTTACGTGGAAGGTGG
>JBFFVR010000242.1:0-2609 GCA_041570685.1 Promineifilaceae bacterium (SeqCode) | reverse complement strand
ATCACGCCTCGCAAACGAAAGGCGTCATCACCGATCGGAGGCATGAGTAGGTAAACTAAAACGATGCCAGATATATAAGCTAAAGTTAAAGGAATTCCCCCCAACTTCGGAATTGGCTTGCTGTGTTTCCTTCGGCCACCCGGTTTGGCCATAATATCCCATCGCTTGGATATCTGAATCGCCAGCGGTGTAGTAGCCAAAGAAACGAGGAAAGCAGCGATGAAGATAAAGAGAAAATCTATCATCTAGTGCAACTGTAAGCGGAATCCTCTCTTATGTAGGAAGCCAGATTTCATAATTTGCCGCTTAACCTGTTCCGAATTGACGATCACCAGCATCGCCCAATCCCGGAACAATATAGCCAATATCATTTAGATGAGAATCTATTTGAGCAATATGGATTGGTACGTCGGGATGTGCGGTCTGCAATACCTGAATCCCCTCAGGAGCCGCCAGCAAGCCCACAAACTTTATTCTATCTGCACCCCAGGCCTTCAGGATGTCGACAGTTGCTGCGGCCGAACCACCTGTCGCCAACATCGGATCTAAAACCAGACATACTTGAACAGTTGGAGCAGTCGGCAATTTGTTGTAATAAGATACTGGCTGCAATGTTTCTTCATCTCTGTAGAGACCGATGTGCCATACTTCTGCTCCAGGCATCATCTCCCAGATCCCATTGACCATACCTAGACCGGCTCGTAGTACCGGGACAAGGCCAATTTTGTCCGTTAAAACAGAGCCAGGAGCCTGGCCCATCGGCGTCTCCACTTCGATTGAACGGAGCCCAAGATCATTTGTTGCTTCATAACACATCAATAGGGCTAACTCTCGAATTAGTTCTCGGAACTTTTTCGGCCCGGTACCCATGTTGCGTAACAGTGTTAGTTTGTGTTTTACAAGAGGATGCTTCGATTCGTAGACCATTTTTACCTCCACCTTTACCATCTACTCGATTTTAGTGTTTATTTTGTACTCAGGCGAATGAACGATGGCATCTCGTAGGAACATCATCTAATAGCCGATCTTACAAGTCGAGTGATAGATGTTAGGTATTGCGCCTTCTTTGAAAACTAGAGCCAAATGAAATGTGAATTAAGATGAGTTGGCGTATAATTGCTCTGTATGAGTGAAACAGATCGCACGATATCTCCCAAGCAGAAAAATGAAGATAAAAAGCTTGATGGCCTCCTACGGCCGCAATATCTTTCTGAATTTATTGGTCAAGAAAAACTGAAAACCAACTTGAGCATTCTAATTGAGGCTGCAAAAGGGCGAAAGGAATCTCTGGATCATGTACTGTTTCATGGTCCTCCTGGCCTGGGTAAAACTACTTTAGCTCATGTCGTGGCTAATGAGATGAACGTCAATATCAGAACGACTGCCGGACCAGCCATTGAACGAGCAGGAGATTTAGCTGCCATTCTGACAAATCTACGAGCTGGCGACATATTATTCATTGATGAGGTGCACCGGCTAGGTCGTGTTGTTGAAGAGATTCTTTACCCAGCGATGGAAGATTATGCTTTAGATATCGTCGTTGGCAAAGGGCCAGGGGCCAAAAACGTTCGACTCAAACTCCCTCGATTCACCGTTATTGGAGCAACAACTCGCCTGGCACTACTGACAGCTCCTCTTCGTGCCCGGTTTGGGGCACTATACCGGTTGGATTTCTATAAGCAACAGGCTATTGAAACGATTGTAGTCAGAGGGGCTCGAATTCTAGAAGTGCCGATTGATCCAACTGGAGCATCAGAGGTTGCCCGACGTGCACGAGGGACACCTCGCGTCGCTCTTCGTCTATTGCGAAGGGTTCGCGATTATGTGCAGGTGAGAGGAGACGGTCAGATAACGGGAGAGTCTGCAATAGAAGCCCTGGAACTATTGGAAATCGATGAAATAGGACTCGACGATCTGGATCGTCGTGTTTTGGGCGCTATCATAGAAAAATTTGGCGGAGGTCCGGTGGGTTTAGATACAATTGGGGCTTCAATCAGCGAAGAATCAGATACGATAATGGATGTCGTTGAACCCTACTTGCTTCAATTAGGCTTTTTGGAACGTACCGCTCGCGGCCGTGTGGCAACGATCCATGCCTACAAACATCTAGGCATCGAAATCAAAAACGAGACGGCTAGCGACAGCCAACCGAGGTTATTCTAGCAACTCTGAGAACTCAATCATTATGAACGATTTCGCTCGTTTACTCATAATAATTGGACTGGTAATTGCTTTATCTGGCGCATTAATTCTAGTCGCCATTCGCTTTTTTCCGTGGTTGGGAAATTTGCCGGGAGATATTCGCATTGAAAGCGATAATTTCAATATCTATGTACCACTGGCGACGATGTTGCTGGTAAGTTTGCTAGCCACAGTATTGTTGAATATTGTCATACGTATATTTAGGCGTTAAGTTTTCCTCCGAAATGCCCAGGTTGAAGACCATTTCCTTCGATTACCACCTGCCCGCAGAGTTGGTTGCCCAACAGCCCCTATCAACGCGAGATGCAAGTAAGTTACTCGTTTTAAATCGATCTACAAAAGAAGTCCTCCACAGCTATTTCTGGGAAATAGAAAAATGGCTTCGTCCTGGCGATATACTGATCGCT
>JBFFVR010000241.1:0-2617 GCA_041570685.1 Promineifilaceae bacterium (SeqCode) | reverse complement strand
AGCCCAGCCAGCAAAGCCTCACGCCCCTGCCCCATAGTGGCCTGGGCCTGGATATTTACGTCCAAGCGACCAGCCCGTTACGCCGCTATCTCGACCTGGTCGTACACCAGCAATTGAGAAGCCATTTGGCAGGCCTAGAAACCCTTGACGGCCAAGCCTTGATGCAACGCGTGGGTGCGGCCCAGGCGATCTCTCGCGAAGTGCGACGCACCGAGCGACTAGCCAATTCCCATTGGACCCTGGTTTATTTAATACAGAATCCAGGTTGGCACGGCAAGGGAATCATCATCGAAAAATACGGCCGCAGGGATAAACTACTTATCCCGGATTTAAACTTAGAAACCCAGATATATCTTGGCAAAGATCTACCCCTAGATTCGGCCGTTGAGTTGGAGCTCGTAGATGTGAATCTGCCCCGTTTGGCAACAAATTTTCGGCAGCTGGAATCTTAAGATCAGGCATCGGGAAAACAAGATGTCTGTGTGACTGTCTGGTTTAAAATATCGATATTCTCAGATAAAATAACTTACTCATTGGGGTGAAAACCGCCCAGAGTTATCAGGATCAAGCGGAAAGGACACTGTAATGTCTGATGAAACTATAAACGAGGACAAATCCTTAGACAAAGACGATGTTGAAAATCAAGATGAAAGCGCTTCCAATGAAGAATTTCAGATGACTATCACGCTTCCGCCAAAAAGTTCTATTGGAGAAAGGACCTTCGGTTTGGCTCGCCAGACGCATTGGCACTTCACTTTACTTTTTGTCATCCTGCTTGCATTTACGGCCTATATTCCTTTGAACACACTCATAGAATTCGAAGGATTGGATATCTTATTGGCCATTGTACTGATTGCTGTCGTCTATACCTCCAGCCGCAGACATCGCTGGATCATGTTCGGTTTGATATTGGCTGTGCCCCCCTTACTCTTGGCCTCCTTTCGCGAACTCAATGAAACAACACCCACTTTCGTATTTGCCATCTACTTCGTATCAATTAGCCTCTTAATTCTCCTATCGATGGTTGCAATCTTGCAAGAGATTCTACATGCTCGGCGGGTGACCCTGCATACAATCAGTGGCTCCATGTCCATATATCTACTGGCAACATTATTCTGGGGATTGGGCTATACCGTTGTTGAGCTAATCTGGCCTGGCTCTTTCTCTGTTCCCTTAATCGAAGTAGGAGCAGTGGGTGAAACTTTATCTAATACTTTTGCCGAACTCTTCTTTTTTAGCCTTGTAACTATCACGACGGCTGGTTACGGCGATATCACCCCGATTTCTCCCCAAGCCCGCTCATTTACATCATTGGAGCTGATCATCGGTCAGGTCTTTCTTGCCATTCTCGTAGCCTGGCTCGTGGGCATGTTCATCGCTCACAGCATGATGGACAATGAACGATCATCATAGAGAACGGGCATTCTTGTTATGAATGAGGTTAATTTGATATTCGGATGTCCCTATAGTGAGCTGGCCAGTCTACTTTGCTACCTCAAAGCTAATAAGCTACATATTGGACTTAATTTCAAGTGGGTTTGTTGACAATTGGGGTCGCTATAGCGACTTCCTTCAGTTTTCCGCAATCCTGAATCACCGGAGGCACTAATTTGGACTTTATGATAGCAAACTGGGTCTCAATGTCCTTGCTGGCTGGACCGCTAGCCCTGTATTCCGAGCGCCGATTCCGTGATATACCAGAACTACCTTACCAAGAAATCCTCGGTAGCCTTCCAGGGCTCACGATTATCGTTCCAGCTAGAAACGAAGCGAATAATTTAGAACGCTTATTGCCATCATTAAATTCCATAAAATACCCTGGGGCTGTCGAGCTGATTGTCGTCGATGACAACTCTGCCGATCAAACTGCAGCCGTCGCAAAAAAATACGGTGCTCAAGTCATCGAGCTAACTGAACTTCCGGAAGGTTGGACCGGTAAAACATATGCGTGTCATATGGGTGCTCTAGCCGCTGAAAATGAATGGCTATTGTTCACGGATGCTGATACGGTTCATCATCCCAACGGGCCTGCCCAGGCAGTTGCTTACGCTATAGAGCATGGGCTCAATGGACTCAGCATTTTTTTTAAGCAAATCACTTCAAAAGGGCTAGACCGCCTGACATTGTTGGTGGCATTTGCCGGACTGTTTGTCAGTTTCGGGTCAAATAAACCCATAATTAATGGCCAATATATTCTCTTACATAGCGATGTATACAATGACAGCAGCGGTTTTGCTTCGGTTGCGCTTGAAAGCATGGAAGATCTCGCATTGGGTCAGCATTTAAGGAAAAGGGATTATCAGGTTCCTCTTATTCGAAGCGAGACAGTTGCAGCAGTTCAAATGTACAACCAGACGTCAGATCTTTGGCAGGGTCTGATGCGACTCGGTTCTGGTTCATTAAGCTGGCTGGGATTACGCTCGATCCTGACTGCACTATTTATTACTGGGGCTATGACTCCCATATTAATACTCATTTCGACTTTTATTCTCAGAAGAAATAGAAAATGGGCTGGCATTTCCTGGTCTGTTATCGCCGCCAGTTTTCTGCCATGGGCCAGTCGATTTGGCTCTCCGGGCTTGGCCTTGTTGGCTCCATTTGGGGCATTGTTAATTCT
>JBFFVR010000240.1:0-2617 GCA_041570685.1 Promineifilaceae bacterium (SeqCode) | reverse complement strand
TAAATTATCCTGCCGGATAAGGACAAATACGTTATCTTGATTTATTTCCCTAAGTTGACCTGGGTCGGTGCCACAAGCCGCATGGAGTGTCAGTCTTGAAGCCATTGTTGTTCCTTAACAATCCTTGGAGACAGTGTCACATGTCGGGATTTACATTGTACTATCCATTGTAGGGTGGGACAAGCTTGTGGCTAAGTCGAGTACTGGTCCCTTTTTCCTATCAATAAGTGACACGCCGATTCAAAAGTAAGGTATTCAAAAATCAATCAGAACTGATTCGGTTCCCTAATTTGAGCCGTCTCCAATTAGTTTTTTCATTTCACTTATGGCTTCAGGATCTGATAGAAGCCAACGCGCCAGTACATCGTGGGGTAGGGATTGCCGCCAGTTTCGATAAGTCCCTCTTGGCAGATCGCGGAAAAACAAAGCAACGACAACCTGGGCCTGATCCTCCAGTCTCTCGGCATAATAGATTGTCGTCAAAATACCAGGTAAAGATCCGCTTTTATAGCCCACAACTCGAAATAATAATTGGTTATCTGGAAAGATCATTGGCCATTCCAGCGCTCTTCTGACGAGAATATTGGTATATGAAGAGCTCAGTTCGTTTGAGATTATTTTGGCCATGAGTCTAGAATAATCTCGGGCGCTGGCCTGGGCATTTAAATTCTCCGAGAAAAGGCTCTGAACCTGAATTGATGCTCTACTCGAGCGGTAGGACAAAGCCTGATCCCGAAATTCAGGATCATTCATGAAAGAGTCGGACAGCCTCATTACCTCGACTTCGTAAGATTTAGGATCTTCGATAAAAGCTCTTACGGCTTCTATATTCGATCCGTTTCGTTGGTGGTTACTCATCGCAAGGAATTGGCCAATCCAGGGGCAGGGAGCCGTTTGGCTAGTAAGGCCAAGGGAGATTGCAGTCATTTCTACTTCTTCTTGTCCAACCAGAAGGTGGAGATAGTCAGTAGCAGCATTTGAGCTATATCGAATCATCATTGTGGGAATCTCTTCCATCGGAGTTGCTGGTGGTTCACCGGCGATGAGTCCCTGCTCTTCTAATGCCCTAATCGCCCTCCGATGAGAGCCAAGATCCATGCCAGGCAAATATGCCCTATCCATTTCAGCCAAAGGAATCCAAGCGGCGGGATCAATCCGACCTTCATCAACTGCTTCCGCATAAGCAACCAGATTGACTACTTTTACGACAGAGGCTAAAGGCATTGGTGCATCGGCATTCAAAAATACACCGTCTGATTCCCGGCCGATTTCAAAGGCCGCTAATCCCACCGAACCGGGGTTCTCTATCAGTCGTCTTAATGCCGGCAGTGCTTCATCCGGCACCAGCGAATCAGGAAGAAGAATGCCCTCGAGATCATTTATCGATGGCTTAACAACAGATATAACTGGCAGCTTACTCCCACAGCGGATTGTTTCCGCCACTTCTATTTCTTCAATTTCAGGAGTCGGTGTGTCATCGGCAGCTGAGAGCATCGCCTCCAGAGTTGGCGTTAGTTCAATAACTGAAGGGGTTTGCGAATTGGAGATAACCGGTGCGGTCGCTGTGACAGTTCCCGCCAACCCGCCCTCGGCATTGAGAGGTGTGTTCGTTCTATCTTGGTTGCAGCCGGAGAGCAAGACAATCAGGATGCACGCAAAAACGATGCTGGATGGGACGAAATAAGTCTTTAATATCTTTAACAAAGAGGTGCTCAATCTTAAAAAAAAAGGAGACAGAAAACGAAATAATCGGATTTTGCGTTGGTTCGCAATGGAATATTAACAGAAACGGTTAGGAATAACCTGAAATGGCCCTGGCCAAACAGCTCCCTCTCCAGGGCATATTTTCCACCAGCGACATTATAATCTTGGTGCTTTTAGTTTCTATTCATATTTCATTACAACAAGGGTAATGTCATCAAACTGCGGGGTATCTCCGGCATGATCGGCTACGGCCGCTGTGATGGCTTCGACAACTTCTGAGGCTGTCCCTGTACGGGCGTTTCTGGCGACAAGGCATAATCGTTCCATGCCAAATTCATCATAATCTTCATTCATGGCTTCTGAAACGCCATCAGTATAATAGACGACAAGATCGCCGTTGTGTAATTCAATCTGTTCCTGGGCAATTTCAACTTCTTCTAATACGCCCAGCGCGATTCCCTTGGCCGATAGCATCGCCACAGTACCGTCCTGTCGGATTAGTACAGGTGGATTGTGCCCGCCACTGGCATACGTCAAAGTTTTGCTTTCTGGGTGCCAGATGGCGTAAAAGACCGTAACAAACAGATCGGATGTTGTGTCACCATAAATGAGTTGATTGCTTCGTTCTAACACCGCGGCAGGGCTAAGTCGATTAAAAGCCACAGTTCGCAGAATAGTGCGGCTCAAAGCCATAAAAAGCGCAGCTGGCACACCTTTGTCGGCCACGTCTGCAATGGCGATTCCCCAATGATCTTCGGCCAACGACATGAAGTCAAAGAAATCACCGCTAACTTGTCTCGCGGCTTGCCAATACGTTGCCACCGAACTTGAGGGAATTTGAGGTGGTTGCTGAGGGATCAGGCTGGCTTGGATTGATCGGGCGACATCTAGCTCTTGTTCAATACGGTGTCGT
>JBFFVR010000239.1:0-2650 GCA_041570685.1 Promineifilaceae bacterium (SeqCode) | reverse complement strand
GTATCTGTGCATCCTCAGGTCCCTCATAAACAGACTGAAACCACAAATAAGGACTTGGTTGAAAATCAGGGGTCGGACCTTCCACAACTGTGATAAGTTCAGGCTCTAATTCGTACACTGTTCACCACCTAAAAACACGACGCCTTTAATTACAACAATTGCAAATTCAGCAGCTGGCAATTCCTGGAATCGGGAATACTGTGAGGATTTACCATCAGAATTAACATACATGCCTATGTTACTGTTTGGAACTCATTGAAGCAAACAATTGGAGGAGATATTTGGAAATTGGAGTAAATCCTCGCATCAGAGTTGCATCCTAATATTTAATAGCGAGATTCATCCGGCTAAACTACATCTTTCAAGCTTGATCCAAGTAATTCTTGATTTCGACGGTATGTTCCAAACCAACTGACAATCGAAATTAGCTCAATCTGGCAAACATTGACGACATGGACATGCAGCTCGTAAATAGGACCAGGTATAAATGCCCGTCGAATGCCCATCCGTCCAGGTTATTTGAAGTGCGTAGCTTCCAACCGCCTCTACCTGTTCCAAATTTAAACCACTTGCGGCTTCATTCTTTACTTTTCGCGGATCGGGAGGCTGGCCCATATGAGCGTGTCCCCCTTTGCATTCCACGCAAGGACAAACGGCTCGCAAACCATCGAAAGAATAGCGACTTTCATGATGGTCTTCCCAGCGAATCAAGAATTCTCGTTTATTTCTGTCGGCCGTAACTTCGATAGGACGATCTTCAGCCATAATAGTCAATCTACAAAAGAATCACTAACAAATAAATAAGCTAGCTAACATTGCCAATCTATTTATATTACTGATGGGCAAGGTCTTACTCAAAGCTTTCCAAACGCACCTGAAGTTCAATTCGGCTCGACTCGAAACGGGCAAGTTTTTGGCGCTCGCGCTCTACAACCTCTTTTGGTGCTTTAGCAGCAAATTCACCCTGCAAAAGGGTATTTACCCTCGAAATTTGTTTATCCAATTCCGCTAGCTCTTTTGTCAACCTTCCTCGTTCTTGCTCAATATCTACTAATCCAGATAGGGGAAGATAGACTGTTATTTCTCCAAGGACAATCGTAACTGCTCCCTCAGGAATTGGTAGTTCTTGTTCAATGGCCAAAGATGATTCATCAAGCCTTGCAAGGAAGCTCAGTATGGGACGTTGTGACTCAACCAATGTAGCTTGGTCTCCAGCCGAAATGCTGGCAGGTATGCGTCTGGCGGCCGGGACGCCGTATTCGGATCGAATAGCCCGGATACGGCGAATTAGTTCTCGCGTCTGTTCAAATTGCTCGGCCGATTTCTGATAATCCGGTGTCAGACCTTCATCAAAGCGAGGCCATGATGCGATGATAAGGGCCTCTGGCCAACCATCTTGAGGCTCAATGCCAACTTTGGATTCCTTGAATGCTTCGCTCAGGTGCTGCCAGGTTTCTTCCGTCACAAAGGGTATGAACGGGTGCAGTAAGCGCAAACTGGTATCAAAAACCTCGAATAGTATTTTCAAGGTGGCATTGGCTGCTGATGCATCTTGTTCAAGTTGAACTTTTGCCAATTCCAAGTACCAATCAGCAAATTCGTTCCACAAGAAATCATGAACTTGTCGGCCGGCCTCTCCGTATTGGTAGCCATCCATCAGTCGATCGACATCACTCACTAGATTTCGCAGCCGGAAAATGATCCACTTGTCGGCAATAGAGTAGACATCTGAATTAACGGTCATTTCCGAATGCTTCTCATCTGCCTTATCCAGGCTATGGATGATGAAACGAGCGATGTTCCAAATTTTATTGGCAAAGTTCCGATTACTGGCAACTTTTGTTAAGGCGAGATTTAAATCGTTCCCAGGGGTGCCACCGGTTAGCAGGGTGAATCTGAGAGCATCCGTCCCGTATTTCTCCATTAACTCAAGGGGATCGACCACGTTGCCGGTACTTTTGCTCATTTTTCGCCCATGTTCATCCCTGACAAGTCCGTGCAAATATATCGTGTGGAACGGGATGTCGTTGGTATAGAGGGTGGCGGCCATGACCATTCGGGCTACCCAGAAAAAAAGGATGTCATAGCCTGTTTCAAGAATATCGGTCGGATAGAAGCGCTCCAGGTCGGCCGTTTCATCAGGCCAACCTAAGGTTGAAAATGGCCAGAGGGCGCTGCTGAACCAGGTGTCAAGCACATCTGGATCTTGCTCTATTTTAGGGCTACCACATTCTTCGCACGCGGTTGGATCGCTGGTTGACACGGTAAGATGGCCGCATTCTTGGCAATACCAGACAGGTATGCGGTGACCCCACCATAGCTGACGACTTATGCACCAGGGCTGAATATTTTCCAGCCAATTGTTCCACACTTTTTCAAAGTGATTTGGGACGATCTTAATCCGGCCACTGTGAACAGCCGCTAAGGACATCTTGGCCATCGGTTCGGCGTCTACAAACCATTGCCAACTTACCAGTGGCTCGATAACCTCGCCGCCGCGCTGGCTCCTCGGGATATTGACCTTATACGGTTCCTTGCGAACAGTTAATCCTGCTTCTTCCATATCACGCCACAGTTTCTGACGACATTCGAAACGATCTAATCCGGCGTATGGTCCGGCCGCGGCACTCATGGTGGCATCTTTGTTCAT
>JBFFVR010000238.1:0-2701 GCA_041570685.1 Promineifilaceae bacterium (SeqCode) | reverse complement strand
GGGGCCCTCATCCATATCAAGTCGCCTATGAAAGATCGCCGAGTCCTATTTGATATTGGATTAGCAGGTCCTTATGCTGGCCTTATGGTTGCTATTCCACTCTTCTTAATTGGATTGTATCTTTCTTCGAGCGAAATAGTTCCGGCAACCTTTGATGGTCGGACGTTGGAACGATTGGGTTCATCCATATTTATAAATGTCGCTTTAAATTTTATTGCCGACGTTCCCGAAGGACATACGATCATAGTGGATCCCGTTCTTTTTGCGGCCTGGTGGGGAATTTTTGTAACAGCGATTAATCTTCTACCGGTTGGTCAATTAGACGGTGGCCATACTTCCTATGCCTTATTTGGCCGTTATGCCCACCCGATTGCCCTTATCACCTTCCTGTTACTCATTCTAGCCGGTGCGCTTCTTCAGCAGTTTAGCTGGTTTATTTGGGCGTTTTTTATCATGCTCGGTGGACTGCGCCATCCACCCCCGATGAACGATATCTCTAATGTGGGTCCGGTTCGCAAAGTTATTGGAATCATCACAATTTTTGTCTTTGTGATGATCTTCGTACCAGTCCCCCGTTTAATTGGCTAGCAGATAGGTTTCAGCTCTGCCGGACGACGCGAGGGCCATCAGACGTATCCTGGACTTCGTAACCGGCGGCGCTGATCTTGCTTCGTATATCGTCGGCCTCTTCCCAGCGACGGTCAGCACGGGCTTGCTGTCTTTGTTCGACTAGTTCCAATATATTCGCGGGTATGTCGACTTCATCAGGCAACCATTCCGCTAAATTGAGTCCCAAAACTTTGTCAAATTCTATAAGTGTGCTTTTCTTCGTTGAACGGGGCAGGTCACTTTTCGCGAGATCCCAAACCAGTGCGAGTGCGCGAGGCATATTAAGATCATCATTGATTATCTCTAGAAATCGAGCCAGATAAACAGCATCCGCTTGCCCGGCCTCGCCCCATTCGAAGAAGTTTCCCCGCAACCGGTTCAGAGCGGTAGAGGCGCCATCCATGCCATCCCAGGAAAAATTAAGTTTTGAGCGATAGTGGGCGCCTAAATTAAAATAGCGATAGGCCAGGGGATCATATCCCTTGTCTATAAGCGTTTGCAGCCGTAAGAATTCGCCGGCCGATTTGGCCATCTTGGAATCGTCGATTTGCAGAAAGTAACCATGCATCCAATAGTTGGCCAACCTGGTTCCGTAACAAGCCTGGGATTGGGCGATCTCGTTGGTATGATGCACGGGAATATGATCCTCTCCACCACAATGAATGTCGAAAATAGGTCCCAGGTAAGCTGCCGCCATGGCCGAACATTCGATATGCCATCCCGGAAAGCCTACACCCCAGGGGCTATCCCACTCCATTTGCCGGCTCACATCGGGTGAACTGAACTTCCATAAGGCAAAGTCCGTCGGATTTTTCTTTTCAGCCACGTCTACTCGAGCCCCGGCATGTTGGCCTTCGATATCCAGACGGCCTAAGAAACCGTAATCAGAAATCTTGGAGGTATCAAATTAGATGCCATCAGAGGTGCCAAAGGTATAACCCTTGGTTTCGATGCATTGAACTAGATTGATTTGCTCTTCGATATGGTCGGTCGCTTTCGCCCATATGGTAGGTTCAAGGATACTTAACTTTTTCAGATCATCCTTGAAGGCTTCGGTGTAAAGGGCAGCAATCTCCCAAGCGCTCATGCCTGTACGACGAGAGCCTTTCTCCATCTTGTCCTCGCCAGTATCGGCATCAGAGGTGAGATGACCAACATCCGTTATATTCTGGACATGTTCCACCCGGTATCCGTTGTATTCCAAAACGCGCCGCAATATGTCTTCAAAGATATAGGTCCTTAAATTACCGATATGCGCGTAATCATATACAGTTAATCCGCAGGTGTAGAGACCGACTTTTGCGGGATCTATTGGTTCGAAATCTCGGACTTCGCGGGAATATGTATCGAACAAACGTATTGTCATCTGCATCCTTTCATAGGGTCAAGTGTGTTGGTTTGGTCCAACTTTCCCTTTCTATGCCTCTCTCGATCAATCGAATCTTTCTCTATTCTAATCAGAGTAGCTAGGAAACACGAATATATAGAGTCTATCTCTTGGTAAGAATCTTGAAGAACATCATTAATAACTAAAGCCTCATTCAAAAGTTTCTCTAGATCTTTCTCTTCTGAATAAGGTATTTTATTCAATGTCGCGGGAACTAGATAATTTGGCGCCCGGCCGCATCAAAGGCGATCAGTTGAATCTCGGCTGCGGGGCTGGTTGGGTAATCCGCAGCAAACAACGACCAGATCATGGTATCGCGAAATTCCCCAGAATATTCGCGATCTCTCCGCTTCAGCGTCGCTTCGTGCACAAATCCAAGTTTTTTGGGCACTGAGGCGCTGCGAACATTGACTGGTCCGCAATGTATCTCAACCCGATCAACTCCATCAATTTCAATAGCAACCTTCGTTAATGCGGCCGAGGTTTCAGTCGCCAATCCTCGACTGACCTCATCCTTATGAATCCAATAACCGATCTCCCGCGCATTGTCACCTTGGCGCAAATGCAGACCCGTACCACCGAGCACACGAGTTTCATCAAGATCAAAGATTCCATACAAATAATCATTTCCAAGATCGAAATTGCCTCTGAATTCGCGCAATCGCTGAATCTTGAGGTCGAGTGTTGTGGGCTCATCGTTGGCCC
>JBFFVR010000237.1:0-2703 GCA_041570685.1 Promineifilaceae bacterium (SeqCode) | reverse complement strand
TCAGAGGCCACGACAGGTTGCTGCATAGCCATGTAGTTGAGTACTTTGCCACTGCCTTCAGTTGCCGAAATCTTCGCTGAAATTGCGATATCGCCGAGAGACAAATATCGGGGTGCCTCTTCATAGGCTACTTTACCGGTGAAAGTCACCCTATCGGCAACGCCCATCCTTTCAGCGTAAGCTTTGTAATAATTTACCCTCGGATAACCCATTATGAGAAAGTGGACAGCTTCGCCCCTCTTGAAGAGAAGATGAGCCGCTTTGATAATATGATCAGTGCCTTGATAGTCGGCCAGGAGCCCTAAATAGGCGAGCACTGGACGATCGAGCGGAATCCCTAATTCTTTCTTTAGCCTACTTCGCTCTAATTCGGGAAAGCGAAGAGGATCAAATCGTTTGGTGTCAACACAATCGGGTAAAGGGTGAATCGTATTTTTTGGGACATCAAATGAATCTTGTAGCACAGTCTGGGCTCGTGAAGAACTTGTTAGAATTGCAGCCGGCATATGGTCAATCATTTTCTCAAAGCGACGCAGTACCGGGTATATGATGCCATTTTTATTCAGAAAGTGATGGTCAACCATTTCACCGGTGAGACTCCCCTGATAATCAAAAACTAAAGGAACGCCGAGCAAGCGCGAGAGAATGCTGCCAATTAAAGCACCTTCATGCATATGACCGTGAATGATATCTGGCCGAATGTTTCGGCCGACTTGGATAACTTTAGCTATCAGATACAGGTCGAAGGCCAATTTGTGGCGCGAAGAGCCGACTTCGTAATCGGCTCGCCACGGCAGTGCCTTTGTTCGCTGGATGTCCAATCCAGTAACGTCGCTACCCTTGTAGTAGGTAACGATGGTGATCTGGTGCCCCAGATTCTGTAGAGCAAGCGTTTCTTCGAGAATTCGGATATGCCCCCCATAGTCGCTAAAGAATGAGGTGGGCGCGATCATCAATACCTTTAGCGGCCGGTTTTTGAGAGGGCGGTTCATCTGCAGGTCTAGCTTGTAATTCGGAATATCGATCGACTACTTGTCGTCAGTTTTGGGCCGGCCGAAACCAAACATTTGACCTGTTAAACTTAAGCCACTCACCTGATCAGTTTTATCTTCCAGCCAGTCGTTTTTCTCTCGCTCCATTAGCCAGCGCTCCCTGTCCACCGAAAGTTGTTCCAAAATCAGTTCCATGCGCTCTTGATCGCCGTTTGCCAATAGATGTCTCACTTGCCTGAGTTCCTCCAAAACAGCATCGAGCCAACGGAGGGTCGAGGCTTGATCGTAAAAGGCCAAAGTAGCCAGGTCTTCGTTCGTCAAGGCAGCGGTAGCTCGAGTAAAATCAAATCCGGCAAAACGAAGCATGTCGCGCCAGCCGGTCGATTGGGTAATGGCTCTAAAGAGAGCCATAGCCAGTAATCCAGGTGTGGTCTCCAAACCTTGACTAAAACTATCAAACTCAAGTGGATCGAGGAAAAATGGTTGAGAGCCCAATAATCGGCCAAGGTTGACAGCCGTCTCCACCGCTTTGGGATCGGCATTGGCCGAAGGCATTATGCAGAACACGCTGTGCTTAAAAAGATCCGGCCGCGATGCTTCAATACCTTCTCGACCATCACTTAATCGAGGGGCAGCTAAAATAGGACTTGCGCCAACATAATGTCCGAGCTTCAGATACTCGTCAGCCCATATCACACCCTGGCTCTTAAGACCCGACAGATCAATGATTAAGGTATGTTCTCGAACCTCATCTTGAATCGCCCTGATGGTTTCTTCTTGCCGCTCAAGAGAGACATTCAGAAGCAGGATATCGGCTGCGGCCGCAGCATTAAAGACTTTCCCTACCCCCTTATCGATAATCTCCATTTTTTTTGCTTCGGTAACGACCGAACGATCATAATCGTAGCCAAGGACTGTAAGCCCTAAGTCAGTTGCTTCTAGGGCCAATGCAATAGATCCTGTTATTCGATTTAGACCTATTATCGAGACTGTTTCTGTCTTCATACTCCTGCTCTCCTATTTATTGATGATTCCGTTGACTCTTGCGAAAAGATAATCCAATCCAATTAACCCCCAACCGGTTTGACCATTCTTGAGAAGCCAATTTCCTCTCAATTCATGTCATCTGCCCACTGTAACCATGCCAGCATCTCGTCAAACTCGCCTTTCGACTTTTCTCCGTGTGGATCTTGGTGTCTTCTAATTAGTTCAATTGTCAATTCTGAACTACCACAACCGTCAGCCGCCTTTGCACCCCAAGTAGCATGATTTGCCCTCACGACAAAAGGACGGCGCCAACTACTTAGATCACCCTCGGCCCAGCGGACCGACTTTTCCGGGAATAAAGTTTCAACCAAGACCACCAGCGGTCGATCCCACCAGACAGTTTTGACTTCAGTCATACCAACATCATGAAGCAAGGCGGCCGCCAAAAGTTCGGGATTGTCTTGGCCCGCGCTCTTTAACGTTCGCATTACTCGATAACTGTGTTGCTGAGCGCTGATATTTTGTCGTTTGAATAGCTTCAATTCGCCTTCGGATAGGATTGCGCCAATCTCCTGCTTCGATTTCTCTGTGAACGGTCTCGCTTTGACCGCCTGCCAAAACTGCCAGGCACGATAACGGATTCGCTTCAAAGTGCCCAAATCGATCTCATTAGATTGCGGCCGATAACAATAATCGAATTACTGGCGTTGTCAGCGAGCTAATG
>JBFFVR010000236.1:0-2708 GCA_041570685.1 Promineifilaceae bacterium (SeqCode) | reverse complement strand
TGCTGCTGGAGCTGTTGCTAGCTACAACGAAAGATGAACAATTATTGGCCTATTCTGACACCCTCGATTACTACAGAGAAAATCTTGATGAAGTCTGGGAGGATTGAGTCTCTGGCTAAGCATCAAGTATTTTAGTCGGTTAAACATGAACTAATCTACTCCAAAAGAAGAGTTTGATACGAAGACTTTTTCATGAGACCAAGCGAAATCATCTTGTTGGCCTTTGATTTATTGTTAATTTTGTTTCTGCTCTTCCGCCCGAATCCTTCAAAGTTGATGCTGTCCGTGATTGGGGTAGCTGCAATCCTAATCCTCATATTCAATATAGCAGTGGACGGCTATCGGTGGCAGATGATTCCTGCCTATATTTTGACCATATTCCTTCTGTCTCTCAGCCTATTAAGATTGAAAAAGTCAGAACAAAAACATGTTGTTGGATGGTTAAAGGTATTTATCGGATTCCTCGGAATATTGACGCTATTAATTGCTGTGCTGCTGCCAATCGTATTACCTGTTCCCACCTTAGATGAACCTTCTGGGAAATATTCAGTCGGTACGAGCACCTACCATATTGTGGATGAAGACAGGATCGATTTTTATAACGAAACACCAAATGCCCGACGTGAGCTTATGGTGCAATTATGGTATCCTGCAGAATCGGGGGAAGAGAGTATCAAGGCAAAATATATCGAGCAGTTGGATAGGGCCGCACCGATTATTGCGCGGCGATTAGGGTTGCCAGCATTCCTATTGCAACACCTTACACTAATTCGTACAAACTCTTTCAAGGATGCGCAAATTGCACCTAATGAAGCTGGTTACCCATTAATCTTATTCTCGCATGGCTTAGCTGGTCTCCGAATGCAAAACACAGCCCTATTTGAGCATCTCGCCAGTCATGGGTACGTTATTGCTAGCGTCGATCACACATTTGATAGTGTTTTCACAGTCTTTCCCGACGGCCGAGTTACCATTCACCGCCAGGAAGTTATTTTCCCCGAGGAAACCACTTTTCTCGAGGCGGGCCATCAACTTATGGTTGTGCGCACAAATGATCTAGATGCGGTTCTAAATTACCTTAAAGACCTAAACCAAATCAATGGCAACTCCGTTGCCGGTGCCATCAATTTTGATGAAGTAGGCGTGGCTGGCCACTCAACAGGGGGAGGTACAGCACTATTATTTTGTCTAGAGTCGCCAAGTTGTCTGGCGATGCTCGCTCTCGATGGCTGGTTGGAACCCTTAGCTGAAGAATTAAACCATAAGAAACTAGCCAAGCCAGCAATGTTTATGAATACACCGGAATGGTTACAAAAGGAAAATCAGCGACTTGGCCGCAATATTATTATGGAGCAGCAAGATATAGCGTATGAATTAACGATAACTGGTATGGGTCACAATAACTTCACAGACATACCTTTACTTTCCCCCCTAACAACGCCATTGGGTTTAACAGGTTCCATTAACAGCAATACGGGTTTAAACATTGTAAACGACTATTCATTAGCTTTCTTTGATAAGCACCTACGTGACGAAAAACAACCTTTGCTACAGAACGATCACAGCCCACCACCGGAAGTGCAATTCAAAACGAATTAACGGCAGCGAATTTTGGGTTGGTGGTTACTGGCAGATTGGATGCGATCACTGTAACAAAAAGTTAGGATAATCTTTATGTCGCTCGACCTTGCAATGCCACGATCTCAGATGATTACGAATATGGACTTTTGCGGTAACAGGGAGGATATAAGATGACCCAAATCATGAGCAAAATCAGCACCAATAGTTCGGAGTTTCTTCAGAATGAAAAGCATAATCGAAGGTTGGCGAAGCACTTGGATGAACGCCAACAGCTTGCTGCTTATCAAAGGTCTCAAGCCATCATCGATCGTCAGCGAGAGAGAGGCAAGCTACTTGTTCGTGAAAGGGTAGAAGCGATTCTTGACGAAGGCAGCCCCTTCTTGGAATTGTCTCCATTAGCCGCCTATGAGATGTATGACGGTGAAGCTCCCAGTGCAGGAATCGTTACTGGAATAGGTCGGATTACTGGTCTTGAGGTTATGATTATCGCAAATGATCCAACTGTAAAAGGTGGGACATATTTCCCGGAAACGGTAAAAAAACATGTCCGAGCTCAGTATATCGCTGAAGAAAATAACTTGCCTTGTGTTTATCTCGTCGATTCAGGTGGCGCCTTTCTACACTTACAAGCAAATGTATTTGCCGACCGAGAACATTTTGGCCGTATCTTTTTTAACATCGCGAGAATGTCGGCAAAAGGAATTACACAAATTTCAGCCGTCTTAGGTTCCTGCACGGCAGGAGGCGCTTACATCCCGGCGATGGCAGACGAAACGATCATCGTAAAAGGTAACGGCACCATCTTTCTCGCCGGTCCGCCATTAGTTCAGTCAGCTACTGGAGAAGTCGTGTCGGCCGAAGAGCTCGGGGGAGCTGATGTTCATACAAGATTGAGTGGGGTCGCCGACCATTTTGCTGAGGATGAATTGCAGGCACTTGAAAAGGTTCGCGAGGTGGTTACGTCAATCAATAAGCGCAAACCAGGCTCCGTTGTTACCCAGGCTGCTCAAGATCCTGCCTACGACCCTCAAGAACTATATGGTGTCATTCCGGCCGATGCAAGGGTTAGTTACGATGTTCGAGAAGTTATCGCCCGATTAGTGGATGCTTCGATATTGAATGAGTTT
>JBFFVR010000235.1:0-2718 GCA_041570685.1 Promineifilaceae bacterium (SeqCode) | reverse complement strand
CGATCGCTCGAATGACCAATATATGGGCCTGAAACTTTAGTCCCCCCTTATGCAGGGGTGAATCAAGATTTACTCACATATTAACAGGGCCTACTACGGCTACGAATATATATCTTAATTAAAAATGATTTGTTGGATAACATTGGGAATAACCTTCTATGACAACAACCAATGAGGTTATGCTTTGTTAAGTCCTTGTTTCGGTATTCATTTAAGAATAAATCTTATGGGTATAATGGGACCATGAGTTTGGATAAAGTCCTATCCGGACTACGTCTTAACAAAAATTTCATGAGCCAGGTTGCTGCCTGGCAACATTTATCCTCACGACCTGCTCGCTCAGTTCCAATTACGAATGTTATAGGTGAGTCGCTTCGCCAGGCACTTCACCAAAGAGGGATAACGAACTTATACGCCCATCAACAATTGGCTATCGAAGCTGCGCTAGGTGGAGAGAACGTCGTCGTCTCCACCGCCACAGCTTCGGGCAAATCACTTTGCTATACCATTCCTGTCTTAAAAGGCCTTTCGGAATTCCCTTCATCGCGAGCTTTATATCTGTTTCCAACGAAAGCCTTGGCTCAAGATCAGTTAAAAGAAACTGCAGGCTTAATTTCATTGGGCCAATTATCAATTGAGGTTCAAGTTTACGATGGTGATACCCCGCAAAGTAAGCGCAGGATGATTCGGCAATCAGCTGGGATTTTGATTACCAATCCTGACATGTTGCATGCGGGCATTCTCCCACAGCATACTACGTGGCGGAATCTTTTTAGCAATTTACGCTTCGTTGTAATAGATGAGATTCATGCTTACCGTGGGGTGTTTGGCAGCAATGTCGCTAATGTTATTCGACGCCTAAGGAGAATTTGCCGCTTCTATGGGAGCGATCCTCAGTTCATTTGTTGTTCGGCTACGATCGCCAATCCGAAGGAACATGTAGAACGATTAGTCGAGGTTCCCTTTACGTTGATAGATGAGGAGAAAAATGGAGCCCCCATCGGCGAGAAGCATTTCATCCTCTACAATCCACCTATAATCGATGAAGACCTAGGTCTGCGCCGAAGTACCATCTTATCTGCGAACGATGCGGCCGCAGCATTCCTATCTGAAAACGTGCAAACGATTGTTTTTGCTCGTGCAAGGCAATCAGTAGAAATACTTCTGACCTATTTACGGGATGAAATGGAAATTCATGGAAATCCCTCTAACACGATAGTAGGTTATCGAGGTGGTTATCTCCCTCTGGAAAGAAGAGCAATCGAAAAGGGATTGCGAGAAGGTCAAATTCGCGGCGTTGTGGCGACAAATGCCCTAGAGCTTGGCATAGATATCGGGCAACTTTCAGCCGCTGTCTTGACTGGTTATCCTGGATCAATAGCCTCAACCTGGCAACAAGCAGGCCGAGCCGGCCGAAGAAGCGAAAGATCCGCGATCATCCTGGTAGCCGGCGGTGGCCCGCTTGATCAATACATTTGCCAACATCCGCGTTATCTTTTCGGCCGTTCGCCTGAGAATGCCCTGTGCAATCCCGATAATTTGCGAATTTTATTACGCCATTTAGTTTGTGCTGCCTACGAATTGCCGTTTCAGAAAGGAGAGTCGTTCGCTAGTTTTGGGGAGGTCGACGAGTTAATGGCCTCTTTGGTAGAGGAAGGTGAGGTATACCAAACCGCAAATCAATTTCATTGGATTGGTGAAGGACTTCCAGCGCACGCTTTTTCCCTGCGAACCAGTGGTGATGATGTCGTCGTGATACAGGATGTTTCTAACTCCCAACCGGTGGTAATTGGACAAGTTGATCTTGAAAGTGTGCCTTTACTGACCTATGAGGGGGCCATTTATATGCACCAGGCTCGAACCTATATCGTTGAACGGCTCGATTTTGAAAACCGCTTGGCCGATGTCACCCCTGTAGATGTGGATTATTACACCCGCAGCAGCGTCGGCAGCACCATCCGAAATCTGGCTCCAGTTGAAGAATCCCAGGCAGGCGACTTACTCCGAGCTTATGGTGAAGTTATCGTTGTAACGAAGGCGACTGGATTTCGCAAAATCAAGCGATATACCCATGAAACGCTGGGTTTTGGAGAAATCTCATTACCGGAAACAGAACTCGACACCGATGGATATTGGTTGATCTTTGGCGAAGCATTAACCGAAAAATTGGTAAGTGCTGGCATCTTGGTATTGCCCAATAACTATGGGCCAAACTGGCAGGAACAACGAAAAAAAGTTTTGGCTCGCGATGAATACCGGTGTCGGACTTGCGGCAGCGAAGCTCGTCCAGGGAATGGTCTCCATGTCCACCACTTGCGACCATTCCGGGAATTTGGCTACATTCCCGGTAAAAATGAGGCCTTTATTCAAGCTAATGACTTAGATAATTTGATAACTTTGTGCCCTAGTTGCCATCGCCGGGCAGAGGCAGGACAACAGACACGTTCGGCACTTGGTGGATTGGCTTACGTCCTAGGAAACCTGGCACCGCTATTTTTGATGTGCGATTCAAGGGATATACAAGTAAGCGCGGAAAGCCGGAACCCGCTAACCCAAGCGCCAACAATTGTCATTTACGAGCGGATTGCTGCTGGCGTCGGTGCGGTCGGTCAATGTGATGTTGAGCTTGACCCAGGAGGTCTTGCTGGCGGCATAGTCCAGCTCGGACTCGGAGGCGAGCTGGTGCAGGTGGTAAGCCAGCCCCTCGACGACCACATT
>JBFFVR010000234.1:0-2736 GCA_041570685.1 Promineifilaceae bacterium (SeqCode) | reverse complement strand
TTGAACCACCTTTCCTAATAGAGCTCT
This sequence comes from Promineifilaceae bacterium (SeqCode), assembly GCA_041570685.1. Taxonomy (GTDB): domain Bacteria; phylum Chloroflexota; class Anaerolineae; order Promineifilales; family Promineifilaceae; genus UBA11865. Next base: position 2,709 of record JBFFVR010000234.1, on the reverse strand, counting down.
ATCATCAAATCCCCCCATCGTTTGAAACTTGATGGAACCATCGCTGTCATAACCAATGACCATGAGCCCCACTTCGTCCATATGAGCATCGACCATGAAGCGAAGGTCCGACTCACCTGTGCCTTTCTTGGTTGCGATCAGATTGCCTAGTGTATCAACACGCCATTCATCTACATGGTCATCAATCAAATCACGGATAATAATTCGAATGGATTTTTCATCGTTTGTAACACCAACTGTTTCCGTTAACTGCTTTAGTAGTTCATTCATCTTCTTTTACCCTATCTGATCACGTGCCTAATATGTTTTTTTGCTTAAGGAGTAGCTAGTCTAGATAACTAACAGGTGGTTCAGTCCATCATTTCTGCGACAATTTCGCTCAAAGTCTCACTGTCCAAACGAGAAATGAATTCAGCAGATAGGCGACCGACACGCTCAATATCTGCTAGGGCGATGGATTCGACGCTAGTATGCATATAGCGCAACGGTATTTCGACAAGCCCTGTAGGAATACCTTCACGCGCAATTTGAAGGCCCGCAGCATCAGTACCGCTAAAACGTTGGTGTGGTTCAATTTGAAAAGTCATTTCAATAGCTGAAGCTGCATCAGAAAGCCTTCGAAAGATGCCGGGGTGAACGTTTGACCCTAATCCTAGTACAGGGCCACCATTCAGTTCGTAAGCAACGTCATCCTTTACTCCGGGTCCCTTTCCATGAGTCACATCTATAGCAATTGCAATGTCCGGCTGCAATGAGAAAGCGCTTGTGTGCGCCCCCAAGAGAGTCGTCTCCTCCTGGGTCGTGGCCACTGCCAGAACATCCCACTCATGTTCGCGCCCAGATAGTTGATCAAGGCAAAATGTGGTGGCGGCCACAGCAGCGCGATTATCCAATGCCTTACCGACAATTCTTCGATTCAGCAACTTTCTTACAGGCTGGTGAAAACTAATAAAATCTCCAATACTCACCTCCTCCACTAGCGAATCGTAAGAAAGCCCCACATCGACGAGAAGTTCATCATAGCCGAAGGATTTAGTGCGAACTGAACCCGGCAGCATGTTTGCCGGAAGAGAACCAATTATTCCCAAAAGATCACGCCCACCAGTTGAATGGACAATAACCTTTTGGCCATACATTTGACGCCGGTCGGCACCACCAACATTTGTTACTCGTAGGAAGCCATTACCACCGGCCTCGTCCGGAAACCGTTCGATCGCCTTTACTATTAACCCAATTTCATCCATATGTGCAGCAAGAAGTAGGCGATGTCTTGGCTGCTTACCAGAACCTTTTTTGATAGCCACTAGATTTCCCACACGGTCAACGTTTATTTCATCTACGAGCGGATGCCAGTACTCGCGAATTGTCTCAACAATCCGTTGTTCGTATCCGGATGGTGCGGGCGTTTCCGATAACTTTTTCATCAAATCATAGACGTTTAAAGTCATTTTATCCCTTATCTTTGTTAGGTTATTCGGCCGGCGGCACCGTCGGCGAAGGAGTTGGCGTTTCGGTTGGCGTTGCGGTTGATGGAGGTGGCACTGTCAAACTTGCCGTCACCGAAGGCGTTGGTGAAAGCGTGGGCGTATCTGTTGGCGCGACTGTCAATGTGGGTGTATCTGTCGGTGGTACTGTGGCCGAAGCGGTTACAGAAGGGGTTTCCGTGGCTTCTAATGTAGGAGTGGATGTTGGTGTCATTGTGGACGACGGTGAAGCGGTCGGTGTCGTCGAAGCCGTTGGCGTTGCCGAGGGCGTGAGAGTCGGCAATCTCGTTTCAGTTTCAAATGGGCCAGGTGTTGGAGGTAAAGTTGAGGTGATAGTCACTAGGGTAGCTGTTGCTTGCAATGTCGATCCAGGTGTGAAAGTGGAGGGAATTCCTTCAATAGTTGGTAATGAAGTTACGGTGACAACCGCTGGTGGAAGAGTCGGCACAGGGCCTGGAGCCGCGAAATAGGCTGCAAAACCCAGACAGTAACAGGGAAGCGTCAATAAAATTACACCGATGAGGACCGTATAGGTAAATCGTCTCGAATCCATGAACTGACATACTTAATTAATGAAAAGTCCCTTCTTGACCGGAACCAGATGTGATGATATTAAACAAAGATCCAAATGACAAATAACAAGAATCGGTAACCGGATTATTGCGGGTCAAAAGGGGCGATGATATAATTCATTTAATTACCATAATGTTGTTTAAAACAACATTATTCTCGTGGCCAAAGTATTCGTCTATGCCGATTGGCAGACAAAACGTCTGAAAAGAGGGCTGAATGGAGCTTGTGTTGTGGGGGGCAACCTCCAAACCGGGCTTGGCGCTTCCCGAACGCTCCATAGGGTACATCGTATTAGCGGCGTATGTGATCTTATTCCTGCTTGGGATAATTTCCCGACGTCGTGATTTTGCGCAACTTGGTCGGCGCAAGGGTTTAAATACATTTGTCCTAGCTGCTACCTCTATTATTCTCAGCCAGCTATTTTTAGTCGTTATTTCTAGCGAGAGCCAGCTACCTCCCTTCTCGAGTGCCCAGAATTCTGTCGCCTATCTAGCTCCATTCGGCTTCGTAGCATTCTTGATTGCGGGTACGACACTAAATCCTCTAGCAGCGCTCCTCATCGGTTTTACCAGTGGATTGGGACGTGCACTATGGCAAACCCATCAGATAACAGATCCATTTAATTATGCCTTCGCAGCGATAATCGGTGCCT
>JBFFVR010000233.1:0-2738 GCA_041570685.1 Promineifilaceae bacterium (SeqCode) | reverse complement strand
TGGATTAGAGCGTCTGGCTACGAACCAGAAGGTCGGGAGTTCGAGTCTCTCCGGGCGTATTGGTTAAGCGGCGCCTCCAGGTGTCGCTTTTTTATTTCGATTTGTTTTGTATCTCTTGTATCATAGGCCACTCATAGTTCATCTCATCCAATTATTGTTTTAATTTCAGCTAATGACAGCGGCCGTTCAATAGAATGGAGGCGCCATGATCACACCGGCAGGGAAAGAATGCCGTTTTTATTACGAAGATTATCATCGGGGCAATGAGGAAGAATATTGTCGCCTTATTCGGAATAATTCTTGGTCTTTACCATGGGAACGCAAAGATTGTTCTAACTGTCCTGTTCCAGACATATTACTGGCCAATAGTAGTCCCGACTTGGTATTGGAAGGGACAGTGAAAAAAGGGCTATTAGGCATGAATCGAAGAATCGAGGTAACCGCCTTTTGTAGTCGGCACCTAATAGACGTTGAACGTCCTGAGGTAGGCTGCCCTCAGTGTGCGTTGGAAAAACCTGGCCTCCGTGAGCTCTTTGACGATTGAAAGTTATGAACAATATAAAAGCAGTTCTCTTTGACCTGGATGATACGTTGCTTGGAAATAACATGGACGAGTTTCTACCGCACTATTTTTCGCTTGTGACCGAATATGTGCGACCTTTCATCGGGCCTGAAAAGTTCATGCAGGAATTATTATTTTGCACCCAGGCAATGATCCAAGATGATGATCGTTCCACGACGAACCGGGAAGTTTTCTGGTCGATTTTCTGCGACCGTACCGGTCTCGAACAGGATGTCATCGAACCGTATATTAATGGCTTTTATCTGGAGAGATTTCCTGAGCTTGAATCAGTGACGACACCTCGGCCGATTGCGCGCAATATTGTCGAGCATTGTTTAAATCACAGTATCAAAGTCGTGATAGCAACTAATCCCCTTTTCCCGCTAAAAGCCATCGAACACAGGTTGTGTTGGGCTGGATTCCCCATGAATGAGTTTGATTTCGAATTGATTACGGCCTACGAGAATATGCACTCGGCCAAACCAAATCTTGCCTATTATGAGGAAATTCTTGAGGTTGTTGCTGTTGAACCAAACGAAGCCCTGATGGTTGGTGATGATTGGGAAAATGATATGGTGCCAGCAAAAAAATTGGGCTTACATACCTACTGGATCAGTGATACTATTGATGATGAATTGCACAAAATTTCCATTGATGATTACGGTTCCCTGGAAATTCTTCACCAAAGATTTTTAGCGGGCTGGTTGATAGCTCAATAAAAAAGTCAATTAGCGAGAGCGATAAGGAAATATGCAGGCACCACCGCCAATTTCAAGTCTATTGAGGCAGCTAGAGACGATGATGGTCAATGTCATGGGTTCATTAGGCGAACCGGACATCGACTGGCAAATGAGTCCTGCGCCTGATGAATGGTCGCTCACGGAAGTAGTGTGCCATTTGAGAGATGTGGAGCGAGAAGTACATCAAATTCGTTTTCATATGCTTATCGAAGAAAACAACGCCTTCATACCGGGTGTCTCCGCTGATGAGTGGGCTGATTTGAGAGACTATGCCAGCCAAGATGGCCCCGAAGCAAAAGAGCAATTCGTGAAAGGGCGCCAAGAAACGTTGGTTCTGTTGGAATCAATGGACGAATCCTTTTGGCAGCGTGAAGGGCGCCATGCATTTTTTGGGCCGACAAGTATGCATGAACTGCTGCATTTAGCAGTTCGTCATGATGAATTGCATTGGGAGCAAATAAAAAGTCTGCTGGCTATGCAAAAACCAGTGAAAGGTGACTAAGATCTAGTCAGCTTCAGCAGTTTTTCCTGTCTCGCAGAATTCCGTACGTTGATTCCTCTAGCCTCGTTATAAAATCAACATCGCGTCGCCAAATGAGTAGAACCGGTATTCTTCATCAACTGCAACTTCATAGCTATTCAGAATAGTGACCAGGTCAGCGAAGGCTGAGACGAGCATAAGTAGGCTGGATCGGGGGAGGTGAAAGTTCGTGATTAAGGCATCTACGGCGCGGAAGCGGTAGCCTGGATAAATAAATAGGTCGGTTCGGCCCTCGAATGCAGCGACAGGTCGCCACGGGCACATGTCAAAAGTCTCACCCGAGGCATCGCGGGCACTAATATCTGAAAGAGATTCATTGATGCCGGCTGATCTTAGGGCTGCCGTTTCCAAGACTCGAGTTGCCGTGGTACCAAGGGCTATAATACGGCCACCCGCTAAATGAGCCTCATTTATTCTCTGCGCAGTTTCGGGGGTAAGACGGGCCCATTCAGTATGAATGCGATGTTCAGATACATCCTCAACAGAAACCGGTTTGAAAGTGTCAAGGCCGATATGAAGAGTCACTGTATCAAAAAGAATTCCCTTTTCGCGTAGCGATAAGATCAATTCTGGTGTGAAGTGTAAACCTGCAGTAGGGGCGGCCGCTGAACCCTGAATCCTGCTATAAACCGTTTGGTATCTCTCAGGATCATCAATTTTTTGATGGATATACGGGGGAAGCGGAACCTGGCCAATGATACTGATATATTCGCTCAGAGATTCGCTAAATTCGATTTCACGCAATGCTCCCGCATGGCTGGCGGTGATGGTAGCGATCAAAGGGGTGAGGTTGCCATCAGTGTCTTGAATCTGGATACGCTTCCCTTCATTTATTCGTCTGCCGCCAGCGATCGCCAGCCAGCGTTGCGGCCCGAGCCGTTCGAGTAAGAGCAAT
>JBFFVR010000232.1:0-2749 GCA_041570685.1 Promineifilaceae bacterium (SeqCode) | reverse complement strand
AATATGGTCCGGGTGAAAATACCCCCCAGTTTCATCATGGGTGATCACAACTTGGGGGCGGATCTCCCGGATTAGCCGCACGATGCGGCCAATTACTTCCTCTTCATCCTTGTTTATAAATGCCTCTGGATCATCGTTTGCCGGATCTCCAATATATCCGGAATCTTGATAGCCAAGAGTTATCAGGTTTGTTCCCAAAACATTGCAGGCCTGTTCTAATTCTTTTGCTCGAGCTTCAACGAGCCGCGAGTGGTCACCGTTCCAACTCTCGTCGATCGAACCTGCACTCCCATCGGTGGCGATAGCAACCGACACAGCAACATCTTCAGCAGCATAGCGGGCTAGCGTTCCCCCAATTCCATACGATTCGTCGTCCGGATGGGCCAATATGGCCAAGAGCGATTTTTTCATTATAAACTTGTTATCTAGGGGCTAGATTGTCCAATTTCCTTGCTGGTGGTTCAGCATGGCCGTTAATAGCAAAGAACCGTCCACTGTTTTGAAAGGATGGCTGGCCCTTGGTATTACCAACAAAGATCCGTATGGTAATGTCCGGCTCAATCGAAAGGCTTCCTGAACCGGCACCAGTTCATCTCTGTCGCCTACACTAACCATTACCGGACATTGAGCTGATGCCGCTGAGCGTTCTGTCAGGCCGTTTTCCGCAAGGTAGGAGACGAAATCAGCCGCCTGCCGAACCAAAGAGCGCCAGCGGGAACCGCCGTGTTCGAGGGCCAGCCTATCGGCGAAGGCAGGTGCCTTGAGTTGAATGCTGTCCGGTTCCAGCTGTTCTTTAATGCCTTCAGCGCTGGATTTGCTCCAGTAAAATTTAGTGGCATGCATAAAGATGCTTTCAACTCGTTTCGGCTCGTATAAGTGAAGCATCAGTCCTAGGTATCCACCCATGTCATAGCCACCTACATGAGTGGTTTCAATCTTTAGATGGTTCATCAGGCCGATAATATCTTGCACGATTTGATCGGGAACAAAAGCAGAATCAGCGGTATCAGAAAGTCCATGACCAGGCAAATCTACCAATAGTAGGCGATATCTGGGTGCCAGATGTTCAACAAATATGCGCCATTGACTACCAACGGTTCCTAATAAACCCGGTAACAACAACAGGGTCTGGGATGTCTGGTGTCGGTCGTATAATTCATAATAGATTTGACTGTTGTCGTCTGTTTCCCAATAGGTCATAGCTAAACTCACAGATCAATTATAAATCTCGAAAGATTCGCTTGTGCTAAGATATTCGCGGAACGTTTCCCTCGGAGCGTTTCTCCTGGGATTTAGTCATTAAGTGGTTAGCCATTTCACCAGATAACCTCTGAATGGAATGAATCCTTAATATCAGCTTTCTCCTATGGCAACGGCCATTCCAATCGCATGTGTGTCCGTATGAGAGATGCTGATTGACCAGCTCGTAAATCCTTGAGCCGACGCAATTTCCTTGGCTTGATTATGCAATACCAATTCAGGTTTTCCCCGCTCGCCACCAACAATTTCTACATCGGTCCAATTAAAATCACCAATACCAGTCCCAAGTGCCTTGGCCACCGCTTCCTTGACCGCAAAACGGCCGGCAAGTCTTGAAGCTTTACCTTCACAGAAAGCGATTTCTTGTGGGGTAAAGAAACGCTTGTGAAACCGAACTCCATGCCTATCTGCCCCTCTTTTGATCCTATCTATTTCAATCATGTCGATGCCGGTTGCCAGTAAACTCATGGTAGGCTTATACACTCCAAGTCTGATAATTACAACTGCTGAACCTCAATTATACGATTCAGAATCATCGGGACTATCCATGATCGTCGATTTCTACTGACCAGGCTTCATCGCTCTTCAAAACCGGCATTAGCTAAATCCATACATTTTTCATCACATATATCCGCAAGAATAAAGCGGCGGCGAACATCATTTACTGGCGTTCCACCTCATAACCAGGACCAGAAGCAGTCGACAGATCGACGTTCACCTCCTTGCCACCGTATCCATCCACGAGGTCGTGGGCGCGAACGAGCACCATGGTTATCCCGTCCGGGATGGTAATGCCTGATTGACTACGGGTAAAAGGCTGTTCATTCTCATGGGGATGAAGCAGCAGGCGAGTGAATGGATCGTTTTCTTTGACTTTCAGAACTGTTCCATCAGGTGTGAGCACGTCCCAACCATTTGTATAATCTTCCCATCCCGTATCTGGGTGACGCACAGTCACTGAGAATGACCATGTTCCATCCGCTGATAAGACGGCTCGGACAAATTCTACATCAGCATCGGCCGTTCCTGATTCCATAGTGCCAGTCTCCTTTACTTCTTCCGTTTCGATTACAGATTCAATAACTGGTGTTGATTTAACGGTTTCTAGATCACCCGGCTCGGCCGTATCCTCGGCGCGAACTTCTGGGGTCTCGGAAACTGGGCTGCTAATTTCTTTTTGCTCACTAACCTCTGAACTATCGACCGTTACTGTCGTGGATTGGCAACTAGTAAGAATGATAATTACCACGAATAAGGCGATTGAAGATTTGTTTAACATTGTCCTGTGCTAATCCCAATCGATCGGTTTAACTACGACACCAATTCGATTATGATAAGGCTTGAATCCGCTAGAGTTCACTGAAACCAACATTTTTGGCGACTTCAAGTATCTTTTCAACGAAATAACTCTTCACGAACGACGTTCACCATGTCTATCTCCGGCTAATATCGATCTCTCTGCCTTAAGATGCCAGACTCCTCTTTACTT
>JBFFVR010000231.1:0-2753 GCA_041570685.1 Promineifilaceae bacterium (SeqCode) | reverse complement strand
TGTAGCTGGTCGCGGTATAAAGCGGCTGATTCAAAGTCCAGTTGGGAAGCTGAGTTTTGCATTTTGGATTCGATAGTTTCCACGATGCCGTTTGATTTTCCATTCAGAAAATCCATCAGCTGTTTGATCATATTGCGGTACTCGGTCTGATCGACATTGCCTATGCACGGGGCATTACAGAGTTTGATGTCGAAATAGAGGCATGCCCTGGTATCAGTACCTGTGATTAGCCTGTCGCAGGTCAGATAAGGGAATATTTTGCGCAGCAAATCTAACGTCTGGTGAACAGCCCACACAGAAGTGTAGGGACCGAAATAGCGGGAACCGTCTCGGATCATGCGTCTGGTGACCGTGACTTTAGGATAGGCGTCGGACCAGTGAACCTTGATGTAAGGGTAGCGTTTGTCGTCCTTCATCCGGACGTTGTACTGGGGCTTGTGCTTTTTGATCAAAGTCATTTCAAGCAGCAAGGCCTCTAGTTCTGAGTCAGTTGTTATGATCTCGATATCATGGATATGTTCACGAAGTCGACGCGTTTTGTATGAGTCGACATTCTTCTGAAAATAGGAACGAACGCGACTTCTTAGGTTCACTGCCTTGCCGATATAGATGACGTTCCCGTGGGTGTCTTTGTGTAGATAGACGCCAGGGCGAGTTGGTAAATTGGCCAATATTTCTTTGATTCTGTCAGAGGGTTCGAAACTCATAGTTGACGATTATAACGCTCGGTGTGCTTGCAATCCAGGTTTGCTAGGGCCCGGTTTCGCTGCACTACTTCTTCCATTTGCCAAAGTTTGAGGACCTGTGGTCGAGTGCCATTAACAATGAACCCGATCAGTGAGCAAGCCGTGGTTTAACTATTTTGTCCGCTAGAAATACGAATTGTGGAAAAGACCGAAATGAGATATGCAAGAGGTTGGTACGTGCAGCGGAAATACTTCTATTTTGCAGGCTGTTACACCTTAAGATTTGCGATCCTTGCTTCAGCCGCGACTTGCAGTACATGAGGATCGATTGCGAACACCGTATTCGAGGTGCCTGCGGCCGCCCAAACGACCTCGAAATTGACCAGATCCTCGTCCATGAAGACTGGCATTTTCGAGGCGTGTCCCAAGGGTGGTACCCCACCAATGCTGAAGCCGGTGGCTGATTTTACCAGGTCCGCGTCGGCTCTTTTGACCTTTTTGCGTCCAACACCGAACTCAGCCGCGAGCTTACGCGTATCCAACATATTGTTTCCGGAAACAAATGCCAATATGGGCTTGTCTGCAACAACAAAGACCAGACTTTTTACAATTTGACCTACTTCGCAACCGATCGCATCGGCAGCATCAGCTGCTGTGCGCGTAGTCTGGTCAAATTCAACAACCTCAATATGAAGTCCAAGTTCTTTGGCCGCGTTTATTACTCTCTCGCTGGATGGATGCATAACTATATATTTAGGATGAACCTATGTTTTAACTGGGATAAGTGATAGTACCGAAATATGAAGATATCGGAAAGGTTGAACTTAAACTAATTCGGCTTGTCGAGGTAAAGGAAGCCGCACCACAAAAGTTGTCCCCTTACCCGGCGAACTCAGAACGTCGATCGAGCCACCATGTTGCTCAATTATACGATGGCAAGTCGCTAATCCCAGCCCGGTACCTTGGCCAGGATCCTTTGTCGTAAAGAATGGCTCGAAGATATGGTCCAATTCGGCTGGTGACATGCCGTAGCCAGTATCGCGAACCGCTACCAAGATCTCATCAGATGAAACGGCGAATTTCGAGATAACCTCAACACGGCGTTCCCCGCGTACATTCAGTAGAGCATCTCTTGCGTTGATGAGCAGGTTGAGCCAGACACTTTGCAGGTGCTCCAGACTAGCACTGGCACTAGGGAGATCTGGTGCCAAACTGGTTAAGACCTTAATATCAGCGGCAGCAAACTGGTAAGAAACTAATTGTAAAGATTGTTGAATTGATTGATTTATGTCAAGATTTTCGAAACTATATTGCGACTGTCTGGCAAAATCTAATAAGCCGCGCACAACCTTCGCTGCCCGTTCACCGGCCCGCAGAATCAAGTCGACCGATTCGTAAACTTCATCTTCCGGTGAAATCGTCATTTCTAGCATTTGAGCATTCGCGTTAATCGCCGTTAAGGGATTGTTTATCTCGTGAGCAACGCCAGCCGCTAACTGGCCGATAGCCGCCAACTTTCCAGCTTGCATAAGAGAATTCTCAAGCCGGCGCTCTTCGGTCCTGTCTTGCCAAACGACAACGGCCCTTGCCGATCCGGCTAGAGATCCAGGAATTGGATATGCATTGACATCCCACTCTTGGGACATCATATCTTCTTCCGAAAATTTTACCGACCAATTTTGTGCCTGTCTCTTCTCAAGAGTCACGTTTACCGGACAATGATCACATTTTTCATCTCGGCCGAATAGAACGCGATAACATGCCCGGCCGACCAAATCTTCAGCCGGCATCTGCAGCTCTTGAAACTTTGTTTGATTGACCGAAACCAATCGCCAAGAATCATCTATGGTATATATTGGATGCAAGATGCCATCAATGACGGCTTGCAATGTGTTCCGACTCTCGAGCAAATCCTGTTGACGCTGACGAATGCCTTGAAATAACCAGGTAATTTCCACCGCCCGGCTAACCGAACTGGCCAGCGAAGTAAATAAACCAAGATCCACTTCGGAAAAAGAACCTTCCCGTTTGTTTAGGGCGCTCAAAACTCCTATCTGCTTATCCCTT
>JBFFVR010000230.1:0-2759 GCA_041570685.1 Promineifilaceae bacterium (SeqCode) | reverse complement strand
TTCATTGCCAACGGATCTCGAACGAATCATACTCGCCAGTCGCTTTTGACCAGTTTGTTTTTAGCGATTCAACTTTAGCTGATCGGGGTCCTTGTTCCAAATAATGAACAAAGGTTTCAAGCATTGAATCAGATCCTTCAGCTAAAACATATACAGAACCGTCAGGTTCATTTCGTATCCATCCGGTAAGACCCATTCTTCTTGCCTGAACTTGGGCATTGTAACGAAAAGATACGCCTTGAACTCTTCCCATTATTTGGGCTGTGACTCGTTTCATGAATTTTTAGTGTTAATATAACGACCAATTAATCGTTTGTACTGGCCACTCCCTCTCCTATGTCGCGGCGAGATTATACCTGACTCGCGGTAGCCGCAAAATCAGCTTAACCTAAAGATTGAATCATAGAGCACGCAAGATGCGACCAGCTAGTCGTGGTCCTTGGTATATCAAGCTAGTATAGATCTGCACTAACGAGGCTCCAGCTGCTAACATTTCGGTTACATCATTTGCCGAAGAAACTCCACCGACCCCGATGACTGGCAAGTTGCCTGAAAGTTGTCCAGTGATGTAGGAAATCATCTCCAAGCTACGCTCAAACAACGGAGTACCACTTAATCCGCCTTTTTCCGCTTTATTGGCGTGCGAAAGTCCTTTCCGGTTTAGAGAAGTATTTGTGGCAATTATGCCGTTGATATCCTTTTCAGTTGCAGCAGCCAAGATGGTATCAACCTCTGACCAGGATAAATCCGGAGCCATCTTAATCAACATAGGTCGGGCTACCTGAGCATGTCGCAAAGCTAGCTCTTTATTTTTCTCAGATAATTGAAGCAATAATTGTTCAAGATATTTTTCTGACTGGAGCGTTCGCAAACCCGGGGTATTTGGCGAGCTAACATTAATAGCTAAATAATCGGCCGCCAAATAGACTTCTTCCATGACCTGGCAATAGTCATTTGCGGCTGCCTCAATTGGGGTTTCTTTTTGCTTACCAAGGCTTACACCGATGACATATTTCCTCTCAACCGTAGATATCTGCTTGAGACGCTTGCCAGCAACGAAAACACCGCAATTTGGAAATCCCATACGATTGATTAACGCCTTATCCGTCTGTAAGCGAAATATACGAGGCCGCCTATTTCCTGCTTGTGGCTTAGGCGTAAGTGTGCCAACCTCAATATGGCCAAAGCCTAATTGCGACAAGCCAAAAGCCACTCGCACGTCCTTATCGAAGCCAGCCGCCACTCCAATTTCATTTGGAAAAGTAATGCCAAATAATTGCACCGGTCGATAGGGCAAATTTCCTGCCACCTGGCGTAATAGTCTTTGCCCCCATGAAGCGTTTTGGGTAAGTTCTAAAAGTCGGATAATCCTATCATGGGTGGTCTCGGCGTCAATATGACTAAGCAGTGGAAAAACAAGATCTTGGTAGACTTCCATGTAAAATCAGGATTTGTACTTGAAAATGAAATACTACTATCAAATACTCTAGTGGAGCACGATATCAATCCGCTGAGAGTGAAGCAATATAAATTAATCGTCCCCAATCTGAAGAACAGCCATGAAGGCCTCCTGCGGAACCTCTACATTTCCGATCATTTTCATTCGTTTCTTACCTTTTTTTTGCTTTTCCAACAATTTTCGCTTCCTGGAAACATCACCCCCGTAGCACTTTGCCAGGACGTCTTTTCTCAGAGCTTTTACATTGGCACGACTGATGACTTTATTACCGACGGCAGCCTGAATCGGTACTTCAAATAGCTGTCTTGGTATTAGTTTTCGAAGCGCGGTAACCATCTTTTGACCTCGATGGTAAGAATCATCGCGATGAACAATCATGGCTAATGAGTCAACAGGTTGCCGATTTACTAGTATGTCCAGCTTGACCAAATCAGATGCCTGATAACCAGAAAACTCATAATCCATTGAAGCATAACCACGTGTAGCACTCTTAAGTCGATCATAGAAATCGATAACAATTTCAGCTAAGGGGATGGCAAAACGAAGGATCACTCTCCCTTGGCTGGGATATTCCTGTCCAATTAATTGTCCGCGCCTGCTCATGGCCAATTCCATGACAACACCATAATATTCATCAGGGGTAAAGATTTGGACGTCCATCCATGGTTCGCGAATTTCCTCGATTTGACTCGGATCCGGAAGCTCTGCTGGACTCTCGATCGTTTCTACTTCTACTGTATGGGCTTTAACAACTTCATAACGTACGCTGGGAGCCGTGGCAACTAAATCGAGATCGTATTCTCGTTCTAAACGTTCCTGGATGATGTCCATATGGAATAAACCCAAAAAACCACAGCGAAAGCCAAAACTAAGAGCAGTTGAAACTTCAGGCTCAAAAACCAAGGCCGCGTCATTAAGTTGCAGCTTCTCCAATGCTTCTTTCAAAAGGTGATAGTCCTCACCCTTTGTCGGATACAGACCCGCAAACACCATCGGTTTGGCGGCCTGATAACCTGGAAGTGGTTCATTTGCTGGATTTTGCATCAAGGTTATGGTATCTCCGACCCGGCATTCCCTGACAGATTTTAAGCCGGTAGCAATATATCCTACTTCGCCCGCGACCAGGCTCGATTTGGCTTCCATTCCTGGTCTAAAAGCCCCAAGTTCGAGAGGTTCGGCCGTCACTTCATTTGACATGACCTTTATCCATTCCTTATCAGTAATTTTTCCTTCAAAGATACGGACATAGGCGATTTCGCCCTTATATGAATCATAGTGAGAATCGAATACCAAGGCCTTC
>JBFFVR010000229.1:0-2786 GCA_041570685.1 Promineifilaceae bacterium (SeqCode) | reverse complement strand
TCGGCAATAACCATGCCATAAAAGTCATTATCAGAACATTCATTGTCAATAGCAATGGCAAAAGTGTCTCCGAAAAATACAAATCCCGAATCAGCATTCCCATTACAGCGATTTTGTTCTAAATAAGGTCCGGCGAATTCATCGATATATATGCCATAGAGCCCATTTGCCGAACAATCATTACGCAGTGCTTCACCTGCAGCGTCGTTAAAATAGCCGATTCCCGCCTCACCGTTGAAGGAAAAGATATTATCCTCAAGGATAGGCGCGGCCGTGTCCCATACTTGTACACCGTCGGCGCCATTATTCTGACATTCATTCGCCATTGCTACACCACTTGACTCTCCGAAGTAAACGATGCCAACAAACTCATTGTCACTACAGATATTTCCGGTGAGATTGGATCGTGATTGGTCGGCTACCATGATGCCAGCTTCGTTGTTATCAGTTATGCAGCCATTTACTTCGCCCGTAGCCGTTCCAAGCATCTTAGCTCCAGCGCCAATATCATCATCCGTATAGTATTTTGCGCCGCTCAAATGGCAATCACTGAGCAAATAAGAACCGTCAATGACGACGACCGCATCGGCCGATTGGCTTCCTTCATGAATCACCGCCATTTCTTGCAGAATAAAGGGACCATCACCGACAAAAACAATAGCCCAGTCAGGCGCATCTGAAATCAAGATGGTCTCATCTTTACCCGCTCCGACTAAACGGACCGATTGTTCAACGATGATCGATTCATTCAGGTTATAGGTACCAGGGGATAATTCGATCGTCGTTCCTGGTTCAACGTCGACTATCGCAGTCACGATATCGGGGTAGTCCCCTGTTCCATCATGGGACAGTTGAACGATAGGCCCGTCCGGAGGAAAAGCACTCAGGATGTCGTCGCTGCTGGTTTCAAATTCAGGGGTGGATGCACTCACTTCAGGAACTTCGATGCTCACCGGTTTATCGTAATCAGAGTATTGAACCAGCACATCCATGAGCATCGTCATTTCATCGAAACCAGCCTCGACTGTATCAGCCTCAAAGCTAAGATCACCTGAGGTAGAAGTTTGGTATAGCAGGCCATCTTCAACACCCACCCAAAACTCAACCACCAGATCACCCACAAATTCGATCGAATTAAATAATTCTCCGAGCTCCGCCAGATCGAGGTTTTGGGCCAATTGCTCATTTAAATTGCTCGCAAGGCCACTAAAATGATATATGGCCTGATCATTTATGGTCTCTTCAGAAATGAAGGTAAGTTCTTCAAAATCAGAAGGTCTGAACTCGCCCACTGGCGATACTAGGGAAGTAGCAGATTGATCGGTTGACTCAACCCATTCATCGGTACCAGGTTCTTTGATGTACATCGTATCGCCTACTATGATCGCCTCAAAGACTGTTGATTCTCCCAGCATTGTCATATCGTAAGTGCCAGCAATTCGATCTGGGGCTTGGTAGTCACCCTCAAAATCGATTCCAATTTCCATGGTAAGACCAGTAATTCCAACTTCCATGCCCATATCCATGGCCATATGGAAGGAGCTCGCCTCGTCTAGGGCAGCATAGGCATTTTCCAAGATTGATTCCAACGGTAGTGGCGTTGGAGATGGGGTCGCGGTAGGCAGTGGGGTTGCGGTAGGCGTATTGGTCGGCGATGGCGTGTCGGTGGGAATCGGGGTAGACGTTGGCGCTTCGGCCGTTTGGGTAGCGAAAGCGGCGGCGGCTTCGCTTGTGGCAGTCGCATCTAACTCTTCTTGCGATGGTCCACAGCCTGCCGAAATCAAAAGAAGTAATAATCCAACGGCAAAATATTTGGCCCACTCTGTTATTATTTGCGTTTTCATTTGTCCCTCCCGGCACATTTGAATAGCTAATAAGCGCCAGAAACCGAAAATTTGATATTAGACATGATCGCTTGCATAACAGAAATGACCGAATCCCCAAACTCAGCGACATGGGCAAGTCGTTCGCTATCAAAGCGTTTAAACAACGGTGTAAATTTTCCTGAAAACTTCCGCTGACAGGTAACTGGCATCCAGAGTGTATAGAACTCTCGTTATACTTTCAAGTTCGATTGGAAAACAATAGTTGCCGGTCTATGGCTACATATTCCTAATAAGGGGGTTCAAGCGCAGGCCGCAACCTACACCAATTGCCTTGGCGCTCTTCAATTTTCAGCTTATTGACAGAGAGGAGTTCTCTAACAGTGTGCAAATTCAAATAAGAATCAGTCGGCCGGCGGCAAATGATGCGGGCCAAAAAAATCGGGGAGCAATATATGAAGAGACGTCTCTCGAACCGTGCCTTTATCGTCGGAAAGCCAAACCGGGATATCCCCTGAAAATTCGCTCAGAACTTGCCGGCATGATCCACAAGGAGAACCCGCATTATCCGTACATACGGCCACGGCTAAAAATCGGCGAACACCTGCAGTCACAGCCGAAAAGATGGCGGAACGCTCCGCACAAATCGCCAAGCTATGGGAGGCATTCTCAACATTCACGCCGGTAAAAATGCGTCCATCTTCAGTTAGAATTGCCGCGCCAACATGATAATTGGAGTAGGGAGCATAGGAATTGTTACGGGCTTCGCAGGCGGCCTTTAGTAGTTCATTTTTTTGCTCTTCTGAAACCATGACAAACCCCTTAATTAACATTTCTCGAGCCGACAAGGCATCTATTTTGACGATTCTTATGCCTTGGGCAAGAGGCTCACTTTTTTTGAACAACATTATATGATGCAACCACACTATCATTATCCAAAGTTGTATCCTCAACGATGGCCTG
>JBFFVR010000228.1:0-2797 GCA_041570685.1 Promineifilaceae bacterium (SeqCode) | reverse complement strand
TTCTCGCAATGGCATCTCAGGAGCAAACACCAGATCAAAAAGACCATCGTCCAATCGAGCCTGTGGAGCAACTTTGAAATAGCCACCCGTTCGAGGCCCGTTGGCTACGGACAACAGATAAATGGGACCTTCATAAGCACCACTGTCCCAGCTGATCTGCATTTGCCAGGTTTGCATGTTTAGCAAGCTCTTTATTACGGCCAGCAGGTAACGAATATTGCCTGGCACACTCGAGGATTCGTTTGTATTAAGAACAACCATCGGTTCCATGGCTACAGCGCAGCTATTGTCAAAAAAATGATTATAAATTTGGCCATTCTTCCTCGGTGTCAGGCTGGAAACAGCGTGGCGAACGCGGCCGGCATCTATCTGATGGCAATTTCTTGAAGCGATTAACCTCGCGGCCGACTCTATATCTCTAGGAATTTTCGCCGAGTCGCTGAAATCATTGGCGGTTCCCAAGGGTAATATGCCCAGCGGACATGTCGGGCTATTTCCAGAAGCGGCAATGAGTCCGCTCACGACCTCATTGACCGTTCCATCACCACCTGCGGCGATTACCACGTCGTAACAACCATAGGCGGCCGATAGGGCTTCATCATGTGCTTGGCCTTTACGTCGCAAAGCCACCAATTCATAATCAATCCCAGCAGAAACTAGCGCTGGTCCTATTTGGGCTATTTGACTTGCTGCTCGCCCACTTCTGGCCCAAGGATTTAGGATAACCTTTGCTTTCATGAATGATTCCCCGCTAGAATTGATTTGGTCAAGCAGTGAATTGGTATAGCAAGTTACTACTATACCTCAATGAAACTCCACCAGAGTCGTTAATTACAACTGGAATAGTTTCAGTCTTCACTTTAGCATCAGCATTGTGCGACAGTATGTCATTTCTCTGCGACTTTGTGCGGCGTTGACTATTTTTTCGCTCCCGGTCAAATGAATGGATGTGAGTCGTCAAAAAATGCAACTAGATCAATGATCAATATAGAATTTGTTCTTTAGACAGTGGAAATAAGATGCAGGTTTAGTGTATTATTTGTTAAGGAACGTTT
The DNA here is from genome assembly GCA_041570685.1 of Promineifilaceae bacterium (SeqCode). GTDB lineage: Bacteria > Chloroflexota > Anaerolineae > Promineifilales > Promineifilaceae > UBA11865. The sequence continues at coordinate 1,742 of JBFFVR010000228.1, read as the reverse complement.
CGTTGGCAAAGAGGCTCGTGCTTTCGGCTGTCGGCAGTTAAATCTAAAAGCAAGTGAATTTCATGGACTTTTTATCATCTTCTAGCCTGCAAGAATTGCAAGATGCTGTCCATAATTCATTGTCAACTTGGGGTGAGCTCAGTAGTTCAGAGGATGACTTGTTATCATTCTTGTTACTGGTGCGCGACAAACGAGCCGAATACGGCGATGGCCCCACGCTGCTTGAACAAAGAAGGGCAACAAACGAGGTCTTGCAAGATGCTTTAAAGGAGCTGGCCCAGCAGGAGAAAACTGAGGCGGCCGTTCTGGAATATCGCTTCATCGAAGGCGAAATTACACGGCTGGTGGCCAATCGTTTGCACGCGAGTACTGACCAGGTGAATCGATGGCAGCGAGCGGCTATTGAGGATCTGTCCAAAATCCTGCTGAGTCAAGAAATGGCCCGGCGTGAAGACCGCAAACTTACGCTCGAGTCTCGTTTGCCTCCACCTTCATATACCAGGATATTCGGACTCGATTCACTTGTGCAGGAAGTAGTCGAACATGTGTTAGATCCTGAAAATGATTTGGTAGTGGCAATTGTCGGCTTGGGAGGGATTGGAAAAACGAGTCTGGCCGACGCGGCAACCCGCCGGATAATAGACGATCTTACTTTTAATGATGTGCTCTGGATTCGGGCGCGAAGTCGAAATCTAGCCGGCGATTCCCTTTCACCCGAACAAGCCTTTGAGGAATTTCTGGTTTCAATTGAAGAATTATTGTGGCCAGACTCTCTGAGTTCTGTTTCCTCAGAACGTCTAGATAAGGTTCGCAGGAAGTTACGAACCAAAGCTTACTTCGTCATCGTGGATAATTTAGAATCTGAAGCCGTTACAGCCATTTTCCTCGAACGGTTACGAGAGTTGGCTGAGCCAACAAAATTTCTAATCACAACTCGTTCGCGTCCAACGCTTACAACACTGGCCTACTTCGTGTCGGTCGATGAGCTCCACGAAGAGGATTCAATTGCCTTGTTGCTACATCAGGCAGCAAGCTTGGGTTTAAATGACTTAGCAGAATCGGAGGCCTCAGTCTTTGAGTCCATTTACGCCTTAACGGGTGGTAATCCCCTGGCCTTGAAGTTGGTCGTGAGTTTGTCGACTGCCTTGCCTTTAGCCCAAATCCTGAGTGGCCTGGCAGCCAGCCAGCCTGGACCCATAGAAAATCTTTATCGCCATATTTACTGGGAAGCCTGGCGAGCTATGGCAGATATTTCCCAAAGATTGTTACAAGCCATGCCTCTGGTTTCTGAAACAGGGGCGACTCCTGAGCAAATGAAGGCCATAAGTGAATTGCAGGAGAATCAGTTCTGGTTAGCCGTGACCGAGCTTGTGTCACTTTCGCTATTAGAAGTAAGAGGGACAGTTCACGAACGTCGCTATGGCATCCATCGTTTGACGGAAACTTTTCTGCGCACAGAGATAATTCACTGGCCCTTAGACTGATCGGAAATCCAGCAAACGCCAGCTGGTTCTGGGAATAAATAGATGAATCTATCTGGTGAATAAGCAGAGCATAAAACCGAGCAAAGCGTTTCGCCAAAGCATCGCTGCCAATATCCGGTACTGGAGCCAACGTACTAAACGGCTTGACGATCAAACCATTCAAGAGCTGGTGGGCGAACGGCAAAATCTTTACCAGGCGGCCGAGTTTGGGATTCACCTGGAAGAAACTTGGCCAGCTGCGGTCGAATTGATCTTGCA
>JBFFVR010000227.1:0-2820 GCA_041570685.1 Promineifilaceae bacterium (SeqCode) | reverse complement strand
GATTGGTCCCAAGGCGTTCGAACAGGACATTCGGTTTCTCAAGAAAGAGTATCTTGAGAAAACACAGGACTTTTATGAGAAGCATGGTGGCAAGACCATTATCTTGGCGCGATTCGTCCCCATTGTGCGAACCTTCGCCCCATTTGTGGCTGGCGTGGGCACGATGCATTATGGCCGGTTCATAAGTTATAACATCGTGGGAGCGTTTTTGTGGACGGGAATCTTCATTTGGTTAGGTTATTTCTTTGGCAATATCCCATTTGTCCAGCAAAACTTCGAGCTGGTGATTCTGGTAATCATCTTGGTTTCAATTGTACCAATGGTAATTGAATATGTTCGGAGCAAAGCACGAAGAGATGAACATACCAGCGCCGCAGCTTGATCTCATGAGTTGAGTAACTGGGGGAACTAATAATGGCGGCAAATTGCCGGAATATTGAAACGATCATCTTCGACCTAGACGACACACTGATTAGCTGGGCTAACCCGACTCAAGGCCGAAAAGATTTCACCTTTCCAAGAGTAGCAAAGATTCATTCCTATCTCAGAACAATTGGTTTAGAAATCCCCCCTTTAGATGAATTTTGGCAACTCATTGACGAGGCGATCATTGCTGCCTGGACCGAAGCTAAAAAGACCTGGCAGATTAAATCTTTTGGCGAAATTTTGTACGATGTCTTTAAGGCGCTGGAATTACCGCTAGACCAAATCGACATCGACGAAGTCTTGCGCCAATTTGACTGGGGGCCCCGCCCAGGAGTTACCATCTTTCCGGACACGCATAGCGTGCTGCAACAATTGCAGCAACGTGGCTATAAATTAGGCCTGCTAACAAATTCATTTTTGCCGATGTGGATGCGTGATGCTGAATTGGACAGCTACGATTTGTTAGATTACTGGGATGCCAGGATTACGGCCGCCGACGTGGGTTATTTAAAACCGCATAAAAAGATCTTCCTGTCTCTATTACAGGATCTTGAGGCTGAGGCGAGCAAGGCTATGTTCGTCGGCGACAGGCCGAAGAATGATATCAAAGGGGCCAATGAAGTAGGCATGGTAAGTGTTCTCATGAAGCCAGATTATCTGCATCGCGAGTTGGAGGGCGTAATACCTGATCACACTATCTGTTGCCTTGAAGAACTGCTGCCAATCGTAGAGAATTTGGGCTAGTGGCTTAGACAGAAAGCAGTCGTACAATAATAGAACTCATTCAATTTGATCGAGCGCCGATTGTGGTTGTCTCAGAAGACCAATCTACATACTGGCGATCTTCATGCTAGTAAGTTACAAATAACGTATCCAGTCGCAATGGAAGTAACTTTGGCATAGCAATAGATTTTTAGGAGGATAGTATGTCAAAACCTGGTCGAAATGATCCTTGTTATTGTGGCAGCGGCGAAAAATACAAGAAATGCCATATGGCCGAAGACAAGGCTCAGGAAAAAGAAGAACGAATGTTAACTGATGCTAGCCGTTGGATACAACGAGATCTGATGAAATTCGCTCGGGAGGAACGCTTCGCCGTTCCTTTTGCCTCGGCGCTAAGTCTTTACTGGAACAACTATTACACCATTGAAAATGCAGATAAGATGAATCAGAACGAGGCTATTCGCTTTTTCGATTGGTATGCGATTGATTATCTGCCCGAAGATCAGCCAAGGCTGATCGAAATATATGCGCAGGAAAATTCGGATGATCTTACCCCCCAACAACAACAGGCACTCAACATGTGGGTGGAGGCATCACCAGCCTCAGCATACGAGTTACTAGAGTATGATGGTCAGCTGCTACAAGTGCGAGAATTCGTAAGCGGTGAAGCCTATGAAGTTTTTGTGGCCGGCGGACATGGTCCGTTAGAAGCTGGCGATTTAATGTTAGGCAGGCTTATTTCGTTAAAGGATCAACTTGAATTCAGCACGATTATTGCTTACATCCCTCAGGCTGAGATAGCGGATCTAGGCGACAAGATCGAGGCGGCAAAAGCGGTTGATGCCGAAAAATATCCCGATTCAACAGAACAAGAATTCGTGCGCCGCAACGGAATCATCTTCATCCATCACGCGCTAGAACAGTCTGAACTGATGGAACGGGCCCCTGTAGCTGCCATGGATATCGGTAAAATTGATAAGTTTATGTTGAAGGCTGATCAAGGAATGCGTAAGCTGAAAGAACATATTTAATTCAGCGTCCGTTTGCCTTGCCAATTTCCGGCCCAATAGAATGGCTTCAATAATCGTATACTCTCAAAAAAACCCGCTTCGCGGCAATCTAATGGTGCCAGGCGATAAATCAATAAGTCACCGGGCAATTATGCTCGCAAGTTTGGCAGAAGGGACCAGCAACATTCGTTATTGGCTAGCTGCTGGGGACACCATTGCCACCTTGGAATCATTCAATGTTCTGGGTGTTCGAACAACCGTAGCCAAACGATCTGAATTTGCCTGGGACCTGAAAATCTATGGACGAGGATTACATGGTTTATCACCGCCCTCGCAAAGCCTAGACTGCCGTAATGCTGGGACCAGTATGCGTTTATCAGCCGGCATCTTGTCCGGACAGCATTTTCCTTCGGTTCTAGATGGTAGCGAGCAATTACGCCAGCGGCCTATGAATCGAATTATCGAACCTCTCCGTCAAATGGGAGCTCGTATTCAAGGGCTGGATGGCAAAGCACCTCTATCCATTCAGCCATCTTCTTTAAATGGCATCGAATATGAACTACCAGTAGCCAGCGCTCAAGTCAAAAGCGCCGTTTTATTGGCCGGTCTGTATGCTAAAGGTGATACGACGATCAGCCAACCAGGCCCGGCACGCGATCAT
>JBFFVR010000226.1:0-2850 GCA_041570685.1 Promineifilaceae bacterium (SeqCode) | reverse complement strand
CGCTGTTGTTGAGATGGTCAATGATGGCTTGACACGGTCTGATGTTGAAGAAGCATTGGCGCACTGCGAAGTGATTGAAGATTATCCAACCGCACATCGTCCACTCCCAGATTGTTTGGTTCTGGGCAGGTTGGCAAGTGATTTGCCTGTCCATTCCGTAGTAGCTATCGACGAAGTTAATGACCGAATCTTTATTGTCACTGTCTATCGACCCTCTGCAGAAAGGTGGAGAAATGACTGGCGAACTCGAAAGTAACATTTGTCCTGTTTGTGGTGGTCCTTTGTATTCCGGTGTCGCCACTATTCCTTACATCCTAGATAGTGACACGATCATTGTCGTTAAAAGTGTGCCGGCTGAAATTTGTAGCAATTGCCATGAGCCATTTACAGCCAGTAAGGTTACGGATGAAGTAATGATGTTGTTAAATCAGCTTAAATCTCTGCATAGTGAAGTATCTGTTGTATCGTATCCAGAATATTCAGTGGCATAGGTGCCAATCGGCCAGCAACATTATATGCGTACAGATACAGTGTTTTGTCTTTACAACAACATCTTTGAGTTAGGCAATTAATTTGCCCTAATCGTTGCTCCTATGACCTGGTCTATCGTTTCAGGCTCGTCGGCAAATATGCCTAGCAGCAGATCGCCTTTCATCTCAATAGTTGCTAGGTGCTGAACAATTTCCGCAATCAATGTTTCTAAGGTATAGTGTCGCGTCTCTGCCAGCCGTCGGGCACGCTCAAATGTTTGTTCATCAAGCTGAACTTCAATTGTTTTCATAAACACTTCCTAACAATGATAATACTTGCTCCTCAATCACAAAGCAATCACCAAGCTTGCTTTTCTCTGGAATATTTACTACCCATCTTAATTAGAAGTGATAGAGCAAGATAGGATTGATCTATTTTGAATCCAATTGCCAATGGCCAGTCCAATACGCCAATGGAAGGGTTTTCTAACGAATTGAGCGAAGAGGAGATGCGTTCGCTCAAACCGTTGCTCAGAGGTTAGCAATAAGAAGGGAGTTTTTTTGATGAATAACCCAGATTCAATTTACCAATGCCTCAATTGTAACCGATCAGAAACAGAGATCCCGCTGGTCACCCTGCGATATAACCGGCAGCAAGAATGGATTTGTACCCAATGTCTCCCGATTATGATTCACCAGCCGGAACAGTTGACCGGTAAATTAGCCGGATTTGATGAAAATACACCGGTTTCCGACTTGAAGCCCTGACTCAATTTTTCTAAGCCATCTCTATTGAGTCAGGTCAGCCCCGAACCACTTATTATGTATTTCCTGGTAGGTGCCGTTCTCAACTAATTTTAGTAAGGCCTGATTCACAGTTTCACGATAGGGACTCTCGTGTTGGAAGGCGATACCATAACTCAGTTCTTCAAAGATTAACCCCACAATTTTAACTTTGCCCTGGCCCTGGTGGGAGGCGTAATGTTGAAGAACCGGGGCGTCATAGACAACGGCCTGGACTTCGCCGTTTTCTAAGGCCCGATAAGTTTCTGTTTCACTGGCAAATTCGACAGGTTGAATCCCTTGACGAACCAGATATTCGGCCGCAGCACTTCTAGCGATGGTGGCCACAGATTTATTCGCTAAGTCTTCCGGGCCGTTGATGGTGCCCTGCAATTCCTGTAAGGTGACGGTACTGGTCACACCGGCGGTAAAGTAGGCCGGGATAAAGAGCCCGGCAAACATCCAGAACAGGCCGAATATTCGCCCCAGAATCTCCTTGGGAGTCTTATCGCCATAGCCGACCGTTGTGGCCGTTACCGCTGCCCACCAAAAGGCTTCCCAATATAAGTATATTTGCTCCCCAGCCACAAGGCAATCACCAACCATTTTTCTCGGCTGGTATGAGCCACCCTGACCGGGTTTGCAAAACGACCGTCAAAAAATCTTATTGATTTTTGAACTTTTAGGCGGGCTAAAGTAAAATGTGAACGGGAAAGAGGTGATTAACTATGAAAAACAAACGTCTGCCTGCCGGCCCCGGCCCTGAGGTCGAACCAGATTGCAAAGAACAGAGATTAAGCTGGCAAGGGTTGATGAAAAAATTAATCCTCATTAATTCGTTAATTATGGTCTTAGCGACCGCATGTAGCTCGACCGCATCCCAACTGCCAACGATGGCCCCTGTCACTCCGCAAGCGGTCGCGACTGCTGCCCCGCAAGAGGTGGCGACTGCTGCCCCGAGCTCCTCTGCCGGAACCACTGGCACAATAACCTTGTTGGATTATAGCGCTTCTCTGCCGGCCAATTGGGAGGTCCGCGAACCTTCTACCGACATGCGCTTGGCGGAGTATGCCATTCCCGGCGAGCAGGGTGAAGAAGGTAGCGAGGTCATCGTCTTTTTCTTTGGTCCCGGTCAGGGTGGGTCTGTCGAGGACAATATTGCCCGTTGGCAGAGCCAGTTTTTTGATCCGGACGGCAATCCCGTCGAGCCGCAAGTGTCGGGTAATGACGATGGGGTTTTCCCCATCACCGTGGCCGAATTTCAGGGGGCTTATAATCGGGGCGTAGGTATGGGCGGCGGTCCGGATGCAGCCAAGCCGGACCAGATTCTGGTGGCGGCTATTGTCGAGACTCCCCAGGGTAACTTGTTTATCCAACTTTTCGGGCCATCAGCCAGCGTGCTATTGCAAAGAGAAACGTTCTTGGCATTTGTGCGCGGGATCAAGTGAAGAATCTATCTACTGTTAGCCTTGCCCAAAATTTAATTCAGCCATAAATTGTTCGCAAGGACCGTTCTCAGCTTCGAGCATGGTCACAAACTGTTTTGATATAGCCGGCAATCGAGCGTCGTCCGGCGGGTTGGCTGCCGGTTAAGGGT
>JBFFVR010000225.1:0-2885 GCA_041570685.1 Promineifilaceae bacterium (SeqCode) | reverse complement strand
TGTCGGTTCGGGCGCTGGGACATCAGTTGCTGTTGCCGTCGGCACAACAGTAGCCAAGGCAACCGGAGTCGATGTGGGTATCAGTGGAGTTGCCGTGTTGGTTGGGACTGGCGCGCCTGTTTCCATCTCAATTATTTCTTGTTCCGGTACAGTTCCTTCAGGTGTACTCGTCTGAACGTCAGCATCACATGCCGATGACAATAGAATGATAACCAGTAAAGCTAGTACTCGTGGAGACAAAATTTGTTTCATAGTAGCTGTATTGTTTGGTAGCAAAAATATACATCAGTTGGTGTCGCAAAACGCGACGATTTTAGCGTCGAAAGCGGGAAGGATCTTTCCTGATATCTAGCCAGTAGAACTTAACCTCTGGCCATATTGTGTTTCGTAATAAGCTTGAAAATCACCATCTTTAATCTTTCGCCACCACCAGGCATTATTCTTGTACCATGTGGCGGTCTTGGCTATCGCTTCGGATTGCGAATATTGGGGCTTCCAGCCTAATGATTTAATTTTACTTACGTCTAAACTGTAGCGACGATCGTGACCAGGACGGTCCGTAACATGCTGAATCAGGCTAGCTGGCCGATCTAATGCATCCAGTAAGATTTCTATCATCCTGAGATTCTCCATTTCGTGCCCGGTGCCGATGTTATAAATCTCGCCGATATTTCCTTGATGAAGGATCAGATCCAATGCCCGGCAATGGTCGCCGACATATTGGTAATCACGCATCTGTTTCCCATCACCATAGACGGGCAAAGGTAGATTATCTATGGCATTGGTTGAAAATAGGGGAACTACTTTCTCGGGGTACTGATACGGGCCAATATTATTTGCCCCCCGGCTAATCGTCACCGGCAAGTCATAAGTAGTAAAGAAAGCCAGACTCATCAAATCGCCACTCGCCTTACTAGCAGCGTATGGGCTTCGAGGCGCCACTGGATCGGATTCGACGCTTGAGTAACCTGAGGCTACATCGCCATAGACTTCGTCTGTGGAAACCTGGTGGTAACGCAGTAAATCAAATCGCCTGGCAGCTTCTAATAAAACGTAAGTGCCTTCTACATTGGTCTTAATGAAGGCATCAGGATCGAGGATTGAACGATCAACGTGAGTCTCGGCCGCAAAATTAATGATGGTATCAACGTCATACTTCTGAATGGTTTCGGCAACTGTTTCAGCATCACAGATATCCCCCTTGACGAATTGATAACGGGGATCATCAGATACCTCCAACAAATTATCCAGGTTGCCAGCATATGTTAGCTTGTCATAGACAATAACACTGTAATCTCGGTATTCAGCCAGTAGGTACAGCACATAGTTAGCTCCAATAAAGCCTGCACCTCCCGTTACTAAAATGTTTTTCATATTTTTCTCCATTCCCTGAGATATTTTCACTGATATCCAGATTTCGGGTCTTTTTATTCGATTAAAAGACCAAAAACTATGTATCATCGTCAATTGATTCGCATTTTAGCCTTTGCCTGGCAACATTCCAATGACGACTAGGCTACGTCATCTTGACGACAATATCACTCATATGATTAGCAGCTTGATCCCCTTGATCAGCCGCATTACTCAAATGACGATAAACCTCTCTTAGCTTGAGGATTTCCATGATGTCGTCCAGATCTTCTGGTTGGTGGAAAAGATCAGCAATCGCTTCCCGGTATACTCCCTCCACTCGATTCTCTAACGCCTTGGCTCGCTGGGCGTGATCATTAGCTACTCCAGGGTGATCCTTCAAGCGTTCCATGGCCAAATGAAGTTCTACAGCCGCATCGCGGAGTAGTGATGCCATACGTTTAAGATAGTCGTTTGGAGCTATGGCCAGGATCTCCATTTCCTCAGTCGTGGTATAGGCATAATCGACGATATCATCGAGATTTCGCGAAAGAACGTTAATATCTTCCCGGTCTATGGGTGTCACGAACGTTCGATTGAGTTCATCCATCAGAATTCGTCTGACCTCATCCGCTTCCTTTTCAATGTTCCGGGCCTTAGCAGCAAATTTCTCGCCAGGCTTCTGCATATATTTCAGCAAAATTTCGGTTGCTTCAACCGCGCAAGAGGCTTGCTGGCCCAGTAAGTTTAAGAATCTATCATCTCGGGGTTGGAACAATCTACGCAATCGGTTCATAAGGAACTCCTGTCGGGAGCATTAAAAGTTCTCTGCTACCTCTACAAAGTATGCTACCGGAAAATATATAAGGGCGGCAAGCAACGCGGATACAGGTATGGTAACAATCCAAGCCAAAGCGATATCTCTAAAGACACCCCATCTAACTTTACCCAACCTTTCTGCGGCCCCAACACCTACTATGGAAGAACTTACGATTTGGGTGGTGCTTACCGGGCCACCCAGTAGCGTGGCCAACAGTATCGTTCCTGTTGTAGTTGCCTGGGAGGTGAAACCGTGAACCGGTCGTATCTTATAGAACTTTCCCCCTACTGTTTTGATTATCTTTCCACCTCCGAAAAACGTCCCAGCCGCCAAAGCAGCCGACGCACTGACTACTATCCAAATTGGACTACTAATTTCGTCTGCTAAACCAGTACCAACCAACCCTAAAGCAAGCATGCCCATGATTTTCTGGGCATTATTACTCCCGTGGGTTAAAGCCAATCCTGTAGAAGTGAAAAGCTGACCTCGTTTGAAGAATACATTTATACCCGGGGTTGCGTTTCTAGTGACGAACAAGGTAATCACCATTATAAGATAACCACCCAAAAGGCCTATTAAGGGTGAAAGTAACAATGACAGCACGATTGTTCTCAGGCCATCCACCTTCAAAGCATAATATCCCGCCCCAACGATCACGGCCCCAATTAGACCACCAAATAATGTGTGAGATGAGCTGGAAGGGATCGCCAACCGC